>JBDKJR010000245.1:0-4799 GCA_039796515.1 Actinomycetota bacterium | reverse complement strand
GTCGACGTGCGGCTGGACTCGCTCTTTCGATTGTTCGACAACCACAAGTACCCGTTCATCGATCCCGCCGAGGAACAGCCCGAGCTGACCCGCTTGGTCGAGTCGAAGCCCGATGATCCCTTCATCTTGCACCCGGGTGAGTTCGTGCTCGGCTCGACCTATGAGCAAGTGAGCCTGCCCGACGATGTGGCGGCGCGCCTCGAGGGAAAGAGCTCACTCGGCCGGCTGGGGCTGCTCACGCACTCGACCGCTGGCTTCATCGACCCGGGCTTCACGGGCCACGTGACGCTTGAACTCAGCAATGTGGCAACTCTGCCCATCAAGCTCTGGCCGGGCATGAAGATCGGGCAGTTGTGCTTCTTCCAGTTGAGCTCTCCCGCCGAGAACCCATACGGCACGGGGCAGTACTTGAACCGCTATCAGGGTCAGCGCGGCCCCACGGCCTCGCGCTCGTGGTTGAACTTCCACCGCACCGAGATCGCGCCGACCGCCGACTAATGGGCCCGCTACACGGGCTCTACGGCTCGGCGCGTCGCGGCAAGCGCCGCAACGCGATCGATGAGATCCCGGGAGCTAAAGGGCTTCACCATAAAATCGTCGACCCCGGCCGCGTATGCCCGTTCCACGTCGTGTTGCAATGATCTGGCGGTAAGCATCAGCACCTTGATGTCGCGATCGATGTGCAGTTCTCGAATGCGCTCACATACCTCGAGCCCGTCGGAACGCGGCATCATCCAGTCGAGGACCACGACGTCGGGTTCGCGCTCGGTGATGAGTTCGAGTGCCGTCACGCCGTCGGTGGCAGTTTCAATCTCGTGACCGGCGCCTTTCAGGCGATTTTCCAGCAGTAGCAGTACGTCGACCTCGTCTTCGACGATGAGTATGCGTGCCATTAGATTCCCCAATCCCCAATGAACCACAGCATCGCATGCCAGTAGACCGCAATGAATACCCGCATTCTGGGGGGCTGATGGGAGCGCCAGGAGTGAGTGCTCAGTGCCATATTCGGCCCGATGGTCCTCAGGCTCGTTCGTGATGCGCACTATTCTGGGGAGTCTGGCGCGACACCGATGTCGTGTCGCGGGAGAGAGGACGCCGCATGAACTCTCCGGGAATAGCTGCCCGAATCTATGATCTCCCTGCCCCTCAACGGCGTTCCGTCATCGCACTCGCGCTCGGCGTGACCGTCGCTACCGCGTCCTGGTCAATTGTGTCCTTGACGCCTGATCTTCCGGTGGCAATGTGGTTTCCCGCGTCGGCCGCCGCAGTGATCACGGCATTGATTAGTCGAGGGCGCCGCGTGATCGTCGCGGTCTGGATCGCCTTGTGCCTGACAGCAGCGGGCATTGGATTCGGTCGACCCGTCGAGGTGGCATTGGCGTATGGCATCGCAATTGGCTGTGAAGCCTGGATCGTCGCGCAGCTATCCACGCGCGGTAAGCGACACGCGCCTCTGCACACCGTGGATCACTTGGGGTGGTTCTGGATCAGTTGCACGGTGGGGGTATTGGCGGTCGTCGTCGTCGCAGGTACCGGAGCGAGCATTGTCTCTGGCGAGAATCCTCTACTCATCGGGGCGGCGCTTCTGACATCGCATCTGAGCGCAATTGTTGCGTTGGTCCCCACTGTTCTGGTGCCACTGTCCGAGCCAGTGTCGCGGCCTCGCTGGGAGTTGTATTTGCAGTGGTTCACGTTGCTGGTCTTGGCGGTGGTGGTCTTTGGGCCCGCTGCTTCGCTCGCGATTACGTTTCTGCTCCTCACAACCCTCATGTGGGCAGCTGCTCGATTTCCGTCGATCCACGTCGTGATTCAGATCGTCATCCTCGCGTTCGTCGCGACAGTGGCAACATCTCTCCAGATAGGGCCCTTCGCCAGTTTGCTGCAAGGAGACTTTCGGAGCGCTGTGTTCGCTCTCCAGCTGTTCATTCTGACCTCCGCTGCCGGTGGTCTATTTGTGTCAGCCCAAAGTTCGGAATGGCGAGCGGCGGCCGCTGAGGTTGCCGACCGCGAACGAGACGCCTTAGCGGTCGCTCATCGACTTGCCGTACTGAATGCGCAACAAGAGGACTTCATTTCCGCTGTGAGCCACGAACTTCGAACGCCAGTGACGAGCATTTTGGGGTTCTCAGAACTTTTGGTTGATGGGGTGGGCGAAGGCGAACCCAGCCAGGCCGAGCGGATCATCTATCGGAACGCTCGGCGTTTGGCCGACGTTATCGACGACGTGCTTGAGCTCAGCGTGCTGAGCACATCTCAATATACTCGACGCCCTCCCACACGAGTTAACGTGGCTGAACTGCTTCAGAATTGCGTCGATGACGTCATTGGCCACGACGTTCACGGTTCACAGGTTGTGCGTGTGTCTATCGAACTGCCCAGTCGCGATATAAAAATTGACGTCGTCGAGCACGATCTCACACGGGCGTTGTCGAATCTGTTGACGAACGCCGTCAAGTTCAGTCCGCCTGGAGCCACCGTGACGATTACTGTCGACGAAGATGATGAATTTGTCTCCGTCGCCGTTAGCGACGTTGGTCCCGGAATCCCCCTCGAAGACCAAGGCGCTGTCTGGGAGCGATTTTATCGAGTGCAGTCGCCCGCCCATAGTGATGCCCCTGGCACTGGGCTAGGCCTCCCAATTGTGCGGTCTCTCGTGCACGATCACATGGGCGGAACCGTAACGCTCGTCTCGGACGGGCATAGCGGAACGACCATGGTCGTCAACATTCCGCGTACCCCCCCCGACAGGGCACCAACCCCTCAAGGTGCGGGCGCGTAGTCGCCCTGCCACGCAGCGAGTTGCCAGCCCAACCACGGGCTAAAGGCAAAGGGTGCGGCGCCGACGGCGTCGCGCAGTTCGGCGGGGTCGAGCCACGCCCACTCCGACACCTCATCGGCCGCGGGGGCGAGCTCACCGATCGCCCGTGCGGTGTAGACGGGGCAGATCTCGTTCTCGACGACGCCTGAGGCGTCGACGGCGCGGTACCGGAAGTCGGGCAGCGCCACGCGCACGTCGGTGATCGTCAGCCCGAGCTCACGTTCGGCTCGCCGCGCGATCGCCTGCACCGTGTCTTCATCGGGCGCCGGATGCCCACAGAATGAGTTCGTCCACACTCCCGGCCACGTTTTCTTCCCGAGCGCGCGGCGCGTCACGAGCACGCGTCCCGCCTCGTCGAATACGTGGCACGAGAACGCGAGATGCAGGGGTGTTTCGGTGGTGTGCACCGTGGCTTTGGGCGCCGTGCCGATCGCCTTGCCGTCGTCGGCGAGGAGCACGACAGTCTCAGGGATTTCGCTCATGGGGCGGGGTAGTCTGCTCAGGTGAAGAGGAACGACCTGGAGGCGATCGCAGAGTCGCGAGCGGCCATGGTCGACGCTGTGCTGGAGCGCTTCTTCAGCCTATCCAAGAAGCGCGCTGCTCCCCTGGGAGACCACTACGTGCACTTGTGGGGTCTGCTCGAGCGCAACACGCAGGGCGGCAAGCGTTTTCGGCCGCGCATGGTCATGGCAACCTACGCCGGACTCGGCGGCGATGACATGGATGCCGCTGCCTACGTCGGCGCATCGTTCGAGCTGCTGCACACGGCGCTCATCGTGCACGACGACGTGATCGATCGCGATTTCGTTCGGCGGGGCATTCCGAACATCTCGGGTGCGTACCGCGACCACGCGGTCGACCGCGGAGCGAGTGCCGAGATCGCCGAGCACCGGGGCGTTTCGGCCGCGGTCATCGCGGGCGACCTCGCGCTCTTCAATGCCTATCGCCTGATCGACAAGAGCGGCGTGCAGTCGCCGTTGCGCGAGCGCTTGCTTGACGTGCTCGACGAGGCAATGTTTGCCAGCGCCGCGGGTGAGCTCATTGACGTCGACTTCTCGATCGATCCCGACATGCCGCTCGTCGACGACATTCTCACGATGGAGCGGCTCAAGACGGCCGTCTACTCGTTCGAGACCCCGCTGCAGGCGGGCGCGATTCTCGCCGGCGCGAGCGAAGAGACCGTCGCGAGCCTCGGAGACTTTGGGCGCGACATTGGCATTGCGTATCAGATTGTGGATGACGTGCTCGGCGTCTTCGGCGAAGAAGAGTCGACCGGCAAGACCACGATCGGTGATCTGCGCGAGGGTAAGCGCACCGTCATGATCGCCTTCGCACGGTCGACGCCCGCGTGGGCGCGACTGTGTGACCTCATCGGCAAGGCCGACTTGAGCCTCGACGAGGCGGACGAAGCGCGGTCGTTGCTCATCGAGTGCGGCGCCCGCGCCTTTGCCGACGACCTTGTTCGTGGCTACGCCAACCGAGCGCTGGCGCGCTTGGCCGAGCCGCACATTCCCTCGTCTCTGCGCGACGAGCTGCACCCCGTCGCCGAGACCGTGTTGAAACGGGTGAGATGAACCGCTTGAGCTTGTATGACCGCGTTGCCGACGAGACGGCCGGCGTGGTCATCCGTCGATATTCGACCTCGTTCGGGCTCGCCTCGCGGTTGCTCGACGTCACGGTGCGTCAGCACGTCGAGAATATCTACGCGCTCGTGCGGGTGGCCGATGAGATCGTCGATGGCGGCGTCGCCGAGGCCGGGCTCGATGCCGTGCACGCGGCGCGCTACCTCAATGAGTTCGAGGCCGAGACGAACGCGGCGATGGCCTCGGGTTACAGCACCAACCTGGTCGTGCACGCCTTTGCCCGCACGGCGCGCGAGGTCGGTTTTGGTCAGGAACTCACCGAACCGTTCTTTCACTCGATGCGCCTGGATCTGACCGACACCGAGCACGATCAAGACAGTTTTGACCGGTACGTTTAC
>JBDKJR010000244.1:0-3311 GCA_039796515.1 Actinomycetota bacterium | reverse complement strand
AGACACCCCACGTCGGGCTCGCCGTTGCCGCGATCGCCGCCCGAATCTTGTAGGCCGGCACGCCGCCGAACTGCAAGTACTCGGTGAGGATGTCGGGGGTGTTGACGAAGAGATTGGGCCGCAGGTACGCGCTCGACTCGTGGCTGAGCTCAGTGAGATAAGTCTCAAGTTCGAGCTTGGTGTTGCGCCACGTGAAGTAGGTATACGACTGCTGGTAACCCGCACCGGCGAGGGCCTGCATCATGGGCGGTCGAGTGAAGGCCTCGGCCAAGAACACGATGTCGGGGTGCTCGGTGTTGACCTCGTGCAGCAGCCACTCCCAGAAGTGCAGGGGCTTGGTGTGCGGGTTATCGACGCGGAAGATGCGCACACCGCGTTCGATCCACAGACGCACGATACGCAGCACCTCATTGCTGAGGCCCTCGGGGTCGTTGTCGAAGTTGAGCGGGTAGATGTCTTGATACTTCTTCGGCGGGTTCTCGGCGTAGCGAATCGAACCATCGGGCAGAGTCGTGAACCACTCGGGGTGCTCGGTCACCCAGGGGTGATCGGGAGCGCACTGCAGGGCGAGGTCGATAGCGATCTCGATACCGTTCTTGGCGGCCGTGGCCACAAACGCTTCAAAGTCGGCAACCGTGCCGAGATCGGGATGCACGGCCTCATGCCCACCCTCGCTCGAGCCAATCGCCCACGGGCTGCCCGGGTCGTGCGGCCCCGGGGTCAGCGTGTTGTTGGGGCCTTTGCGGTTGACGCGCCCTACGGGATGAATCGGCGGCAGGTATACGACGTCGAAGCCCATGCTCGCGATGGCCGGCAGTCGCTTGGCTGCGGTCGCGAACGTGCCGCTCTGCCACGAGCCGTCTTTGCGCTGTTTGGCGCCTTCTGAGCGCGGGAAGAATTCGTACCAACTGCCCACGGCGGCGCGCGCACGCTCGACGCGCAGCACGAGCTGCTCGCTGCGCGTCACGAGGCTGCGCAGGGGGTGGGCGGCGAGCGCGGCGACCACGCGCGCGTCGCTCGCGACAGCGAGTCGTGCGGCCGGTGTCAAGGTCATCTTGCGCATGACGGCGCGAGCGTCGGTGAGCACGGTGGCCGCGGGGCTTGCGGCGGCGAGCGTCGCGGCGCGCTCGAGCAACTGGGCGCCTTCGAGCAGCATGAGCTCAACATCCACGCCCGCCCCGATCTTGACGGAGGCGGCGTGCAGCCACGTCGCCCAGTCGTCGGCGTAGGCCTCGACGTGCCAGCGGTGGGTTCCTTGCTGCAGCAGCGGCACGTCGACGTGCCAGCGGTCGGTGCCCGCAACGCGTTGGGTCAGCGTGTGGTGTTCGACGCTGCCATCGGGCGTCGTGAGCACGACGTGTGCGCCGAGCGAGTCGTGGCCTTCGCGAAACACGGTCGCCGCGAACGGCACCACTTCGCCCACGAAGGCGGTGCTCGGCCAGCGGTTCTCAGGCTGTTGCGGGCTCAAATACCGAATCGGGATGCGCCCAATGCGGTGGGTGAAAGGCGGAGTCTGCGTCGATGCCACCCCTCGACCCTACGCCGGGCCCGGGCTCGATGCGCGGTCGCGCGGCGCGAGTCGAGGTGCAGTCTGTGTGCAACCCCGAAGACGCGGTGCTACAGGCCGACAGAATGTACCCCAACCGGGGTACGTGCATTGTTACGCATGTGTTCACTTGCGCGGCATGCCGGCGTAACATGAATGCCAGATGACGCGCCCGCGCTCACATCCGAAGGTCGCGGCGCGTTCACCCGTCGTAGGGAGCGATTTCGTTTGCTCCCCGGCACAGGACCGGCCCTCGAACGCCCCCGCCGAGAGTCCGGTCCTGTCCTCGTTAACGAGCGGTGGTCACCACTGTATTCCGGAACTTTCGCGGCACTGTGGAACCGGTTCCTGAAACGGTATTCGCTCGCCTAGAGTGGGGTTCTTGGGGTGCCCCCACCACGCCCCCCCGAGGAGTGATGAGAGTGAAGGCGATCCGCCGGTTCACCGTTCGTACCGTGTTGCCCGAGTCGCTGGCCGCCGTTTCGGCGCTCGCCGCGAACTTGCGATGGTCGTGGCATGAGCCCACCAAGGCGCTCTTCGCCCGCATTGACCCCGAGCGATGGGAAGACCTCGACCACGACCCCGTCGCTCTGCTCGGCGCGGTTGACCCTGCTCGCCTCGACGAGCTGGCTGGCGACGCGTCATTCATGGCCGAGGCCGAAGCCTTGCGCGCCGACCTCACCGCCTACCTCGAGCAGCCGCGCTGGTACCAGTCGTTGCCCGATGCCCCCGCGCGCATCGCCTATTTCTCGCCGGAGTTCGGCATCGCCTCGGCAATTCCGCAGTACTCGGGCGGCCTTGGCATTCTGGCCGGCGACCACCTCAAGAGCGCGAGTGACCTCGGCCTGCCCCTCATCGGTGTCGGCCTGTTCTACCGCGCTGGCTACTTCCGCCAGGCAATCGACCGCGACGGCTGGCAGAAAGAGACCTACCCCCTCATCGACCCCGACGGGCTCCCGATGCAGGTGCTGCGTGAGCACGACGGCAGCGCGGTGCGGGTCACTCTGAGCCTGCCGGGCGGCGAGGCGCTGCACGCGCGCGTCTGGCAAATGCAGGTCGGCCGCGTCGTGCTCCTGCTGCTCGACACCGACATCCACGACAACAGCGACGAGCTGCGCGGCGTCACCGACCGGCTGTACGGCGGCGGCGGCGAACACCGTCTCTTGCAAGAGCTGCTGCTCGGCATCGGCGGCGTGCGCGCCATCAAGCGCTACGTCGACCTGAGTGGCACCGCGGCCCCCGAGGTCTTCCACACCAACGAGGGCCACGCTGGCTTCCTCGGCCTCGAACGCATTAGCGACCTCATCGCCGAGGGCCTCTCGTTCACCGAAGCCCTGCAGGTTGTTCGCGCGGGAACCCTCTTCACGACCCACACTCCCGTGCCGGCCGGCATCGACCGCTTCGACGGCGACATGATCGAGCGCTACTTCTCGACCGACCTTCTGCCCGGTGTTTCGGCGACCGACGTGCTGCCACTCGGCACCGAAGACTACGAGGGCGGCGACCCGGCGGTCTTCAACATGGCCGTCATGGGTCTGCGCCTGGCACAGCGTGCCAACGGCGTGAGCAAGCTGCACGGCGACGTCTCGCGGGGCATGTTCGGCGCCCTGTGGGAGGGCTTTGATCAGGATGACGTGCCCATCACGTCCGTCACCAACGGTGTGCACGCCCCGACCTGGACCGACCCGCTCATGGTCGCCCTCGCGCGCGAGAAGCTCGGCACCTACGAGACCTCGTCGTGCGACTGGAACTCAGACGCCATCAC
>JBDKJR010000243.1:0-2627 GCA_039796515.1 Actinomycetota bacterium | reverse complement strand
CGATGCCGTTGTGGATGACACTCACGCGCGACTCGTCGATGTCGGGGTAGCAGCGCAAGATGTCGCGGCGCATGCCATCGCTCACGGCGATCACCGCATCCGCCGATTCAAACGCGTTCTTCTCGATCCACGACGAGATGCGGTAGCCACCGCCCAACTGCTCGGCCTTCCACGGACGCAGAGGCTCGAGGCTGTGTGCCGTCACGACGTGCGGGATGCCGTGCAACAGTTGCGCCAGGTGCCCCGCGGCATTCGCGTACCAGGTGTGGGAGTGCACGAGGTCGGCACCGTCAATGTCGTCGGCAATCGCGAGGTCAACGCCGAGGGTCGCGAGGGCTGGATTAGCCGAACTCAGCGCGCCCGGGACGAGGTAGGCGTGCGTGTTCGCCTCGTTGCGCGGGGAGCCGAAACACCGCACGCGCACATCGAGTTCTTCGCGCAAGGCACGCACCAGTTCGGCGACATGCACACCCGCTCCCCCGTAGACCTCGGGCGGATACTCACGGCTGATCACGTCGACGCGCATGTCGATGACGCTAGTACAGGCGAGCCGCTATGACAGCACGCGCTGCTCGCCTAAGGTAAGGCCATGTCGACTCCCAAGATCTTCGGAATCGTGCTCGCCGGCGGTGAAGGCAAGCGGCTCATGCCCCTCACCGTCGACCGCGCCAAGCCTGCCGTTCCCTTCGCGGGCGGTTACCGACTCATCGACTTTGCGCTCTCGAACCTGATCAATTCCGGCCTGCGCCAGCTCGTCGTTTTGACCCAGTACAAGAGCCACTCGCTTGACCGTCACGTCTCGCAAACGTGGCGCTTGAGCGGGATGCTCAACGCCTACGTCGCCTCGGTGCCTGCTCAACAGCGCCTCGGTAAGCGTTGGTTCTCGGGCTCGGCCGACGCGATTCTGCAGAGCCTCAACCTCATTCGTGACGAGAAGCCCGACATCGTCGTCGTGGTCGGCGCCGATCACGTGTACCGCATGGACTTCCGTCAGATGATTGAGGCCCACATCGCCAATGGCGCGGGCGTCACGGTCGCGGGCATTCGCCAGCCCATTTCGCTCGCCGACCAGTTCGGCGTCATCGAGACCGACCCGACGAACCCGCAACGCATTGCCGCATTCCACGAGAAGCCCAAGAACGCCGTGGGTCTTGCCGACTCGCCCCTCGAAGTGCTCGCCTCGATGGGCAACTACGTTTTCGACGCTGACGTGCTCGTGGACGCCGTCACGCGCGACGGCGACGATGCCGACAGCTCGCACGACATGGGTGGCGACATCGTTCCGGCCTTCGTTCGCGAGGGCAAGGCCTTCGTGTACGACCTCAACAACAACGAGGTTCCGGGGTCAACCGAGCGCGATCGCTTCTACTGGCGCGACGTAGGCACGATCGAGTCGTTCTTTGACGCCCACCAAGACCTCATCTCGGCGCTGCCGGTCTTCAACCTTTACAACACCGAGTGGCCGATCTATTCGCAGCAGCTCAATTCGCCACCGGCGAAGTTCGTGCGCGACGCCGCCGGCAACACCGGCAACGTCGTCGACTCGATCGTCTCGCTCGGTGCGGTCATCTCCGGTTCGCTCATCGAACGCAGCGTCTTGGGCCCGTGGGTGACGATCGAGTCGGCCGAGGTCACCGACACGGTGGTGTTCGAGCGGGTCAAGATCGGCGCGGGTGCCGTCGTGCGCCGGGCTATCCTCGACAAAGAGGTAGTCGTGGCGCCGGGCGCCCAGGTGGGAGTCGACCACGACGCCGACCGTGCTCGCGGCCTGACGGTCACCGAGACGGGAATCGTGGTCGCCGGCAAGGGCGTCCGCATCGAGTAGGGCGGCTGGCGTCGCCCCGAGCCGCGCAGGAGCATCCACGACCATGGCGACACTTCTCGTGGTGCTCGACGTCGACTCGACCCTCATCGACCAAGAGGCCATTGAGTTGTTGGCCGACGAAGCGGGCGTTGGCGCTCAGGTTGCTGACATCACGACGCGCGCGATGGCGGGCGAACTCGATTTCGCGGCGTCTCTGGCCGAGCGGGTTGCGCTGCTCGCCGGACTCGACACCGCGGTTGTCGACCGTGTCGGCCCCCGCATCACCCTGACGACAGGTGCACGGGCACTCGTCGAGGGAGTGCACGCTGCGGGCGGGCGAGTCGCCGTCGTGTCGGGTGGCTTTCACGAGCTGCTCGACCCCATCGCTGCCGACTTGGGCCTCGATGCGCATCGCGCTAACCGCCTCGCCGCGGCCGACGGTCACTTCACGGGAACAACCGAGGGCCCCGTTATTGATGCATCAGCGAAAGCGGATGCTCTGCGCGAGTGGGCAGCCCGCTTCGAGGTGCCCCTGCACCGCACCGTGGCCGTCGGCGATGGAGCCAACGACCTCGCCATGATGGCTGCCGCGGGCCTGTCGATCGCCTTCGACGCGAAGCCCGTCGTTCGCGCGGCCGCGCACGTGAGCCTCAGCGAGCGCGACCTCTCTGCCGTGCTCGCGGTTCTCGGCCTGCGGGGTTAGTGGCCCATTCCCAGGCCGCCGTCGACGGGAATGACGGCCCCACTGATGTACGCGGAGTCATCGCTCGCGAGCCACGTCACCACGCGCGCCACCTCGAGCGGCGTCGCGAAGCGTCCGGCC
>JBDKJR010000242.1:0-7329 GCA_039796515.1 Actinomycetota bacterium | reverse complement strand
GGCCAAGCAGCTCGGGGAGTTCTACACCGAGGGTGAGACCCCGGGTTGGTACTCAAGCACACGCGCGTTCTCGATCGGGTCGTTCGCCGCGGGCGTTGGCTCGGTGAGTTCGACTCTCTCGTCGAGCTACTCGGGCTCGAGTTCGTCGGGCGGCTCGTCGGGCGGTGGCTCGTCAGGCGGCGGTGGCGGTGGCGGAGGAGGCGGCGGCGTCTGACCTCCGACGGGGAGGGCGACGCGTGCAGAGTTCGTCACAATTCGTCACCCCCACCTCAGTGCCGCGGCTTTCGGGTCACAATTCTGGTGTCCCCGCTTTCACAGCCCGATAGATCGGAAGACACCATGTCTCGTACGTTCCGCCGCACCATCGCCACGGCTGCTCTTGCCGCCTCGGCCGCCCTCGTGCTCGCCGCCTGCACGCCGAGCGCCCCTGCTGACGACACCGACGCCAGCGCGGGGTACGTCACTGAGGGCAAGCTCACGATTGCCACGGGTGAGCCCGCGTACTACCCCTATGTGATCGACGACAACCCCGAGAGCGGCGAAGGCTTTGAGGCCGCCATCGCCTACGCGGTTGCCGAAGAGCTGGGCTTTGCCCCCGAAGACGTCGTGTGGGTTCGCACGAGCTTTGAGGCCGCGATTCAACCCGGCCCGAAAGACTTCGACTTCAACCTGCAGCAGTACACGATCACCGACGAGCGCGCCGAGAACGTCGACTTCTCGTCGCCGTACTACTCGACGCCGCAGGCCGTGATCACGGTCGAGAGCTCGCCCGCCGCCGGTGCCACGAGCCTCGCCGATCTCGCCGACTACTTGGTCGGTGCTGCTACCGGAACTACGAGCTTCACGGCGATTGAAGAGCAGATTGCGCCGACCGCGGGCGCACAGGCCTTCAACACCAACGACGACGCCGTGCTCGCGCTGCAGAACGGCACGATCGACGCTCTCGTTGTCGACCTGCCCACGGCCTTCTTCTTGACGGGTGTTGTGCTCGACGGTGGCGTGCTGCTCGGTCAGCTTCCGGCCGACGCCGGTATCAGCGACGAGTGGGGTCTCGTGCTCGCGAAAGACAGCCCCCTGACGGCCGCCGTCACCGCGGCGGTGGATGCCCTGCGCGAGTCGGGCCGCCTCGCCGAGATCGCCGACGAGTGGCTGGGTGCTGACGCGGGCGCGCCTATTCTTCAGTAGTGCCCTCGTCGAACCATCTGCTCAGCGACGTTGAGATTGGGCGACGCGAGTACCGCAGTGCACAAACCGTGCGCTCGGTGCTCGTGTCGCTCGTCTCGACCGTCGTGTTTGCGGTCGCCATCTGGCTGACCGTCATCAACACTCCCGGTTGGGAGCGAGTGCAGCAGAGCTTCTTCAATCTCGAGGTGGCGATCGCCGCCTGGCCACGGGTCATCGCTGGCCTGTGGATCAACATTCAGGTGTTGTTCTTCGCCACGATCGGGGTGCTCGTGCTGAGCATCCTGATCGCCACGATTCGCACGTTGAGCGGGCCGATCTGGTTTCCGCTCAGGGCTCTTGCCGCGGCCTACACCGATCTCTTTCGCGGCTTGCCCCTCATCATCGTGTTGTTCCTTATCGGCTTCGGCGTTCCGGGTCTCGAGCTGTTTCCGCGAAACTCCGCGCAGTTCTGGGGCACGATCGCGCTCATCTTGACCTATTCGGCGTATGTGAGCGAGGTCTTTCGCGCGGGAATCGAGGCCGTGCATCCCTCGCAGCGGCTCGCCGCTCGCTCGCTCGGCCTGACGCACAGCCAGACGATGCGCATCGTCGTGTTGCCGCAGGCGGTGCGCAAAGTGACCCCCGCGCTCATGAACGACTTCATTGCCATGCAGAAAGACGTCGGGCTCATCTCGGTGCTCGGCGTGGTTGACGCGGTGCGTGCCGCGCAGATCGAGACGGCCGCGAACTTCAACTTCACTCCCTACGTTCTCGCCGGGCTCTTGTTCGTGCTCTTGGCCTTGCCGATGATTCGGCTGACCGACTGGTACACCGCACGACTGCGCACGCGTGAGCAGATGGGCAGCCTGGTATGAGCGAGACCGTGTTGCGCCTCGAGGGCGTGCGCAAAACCTTTGGCGGCAACGACGTTCTTGCCGGGGTTGACCTCACGGTGCAGCGCCACGAGGTGGTGGCCCTCATCGGTGCGAGCGGCTCGGGCAAGTCGACGCTCTTGCGGTGCATCAACCTCATCGAGCGACTCGACGACGGGCGCATCTGGCTGGGCGACCTCGACATCTCAGACCCGCGCGTCTCGGTCGATCGGGTGCGATCGCGCATCGGCGTGGTCTTTCAGCAGTTCAACCTCTTCCCGCACTTGCGCGTCATCGACAACGTGACTCTCGCGTCGCGCAAAGTGTTCAAGACGACTCGGGCCGAGGCCGAGAAGGCCGCGCTCGAACTTCTCGACCGCGTGGGTTTGGCGGATCGCGCGCGTGATTACCCCGACCGGTTGTCGGGCGGGCAACAACAGCGCGTCGCCATTGTGCGAGCGATTGCGACCAACCCCGAACTGCTCTTGCTCGACGAAATCACGTCAGCGCTCGACCCCGAACTCGTCACCGAGGTGCTCGACCTCGTCCGCGAGCTCGCGCGAGAGGGCACCACGGTCGTGATGGCAACACATGAGATGGCCTTCGCGCGCGACGTGGCTCACCGCGTTGTGTTTCTCGACGGGGGAGTTGTCGCCGAAGAGGGGCCCGCCGCCGAGGTGCTGTTGCGCCCGCGGGAAGAGCGAACCCGCGCCTTCTTGTCGCGCTTCACCGGGTCGCTCTAGGCGATCAGCGGCGCGGCGGTGTGCTCAGGCTCGCGAGCGCAGAGCATCCGCAATCTGAGCAATGTCGGTCGGCCCCACACGACAGCATCCGCCGACCGCGGTGACCCCGGCCTCGATCCACGACTCGAGCAAGGCAACCGACGGGCCCGGGCTGCCCTCCCACGAGCGAGTAGTGGCATTCCAGGTCTCGCCGCTGTTGGGGTATACGACGACGGCCTTATCGCTGACGGCACGCGCGGCACGAATCGCGCCCAGCACCTCGTGGGGGTGCGAGCAGTTGATGCCGACCGCGACGACTTCGTCGACGTCGGCAGCCACTGCGAACGCTGACTGTAGCGACTCACCCGTCGGGAGGTGACCGTCGCGCACGGTGTACGACAGCCATGCCGTCGTGCCGCTGCCCCTCAGCAGGTCGAGCAGTGCGGTCGACTCGGCCGTGCTCGGAATCGTTTCGATGGCCAAGAGATCGGCGCCTGCCGTGGCGAGCGTCTCAAACCGGCGCGCGTGCCAGGCTCGAAGCCCAGCAGTGTCGAGGTCGTAGTCGCCGCGATACTCCGAGCCGTCGGCACGTGCTGCACCATAAGGCCCCACGGATGCCGCGACAAGGCTGTGGGGCGAGGCCTCGTCTCGAGCTGCGCGCGCGAGATCGACACTCAGGCGCAAGACGTCAGCACCCTCGCTGTCGGTCATTCCGAGCGCTGCCAGGCCCTCGAACGACACCTGGTACGAGGCGCTGATCGCCACTCGTGCCCCGGCTGCGAAGTAGTCGAGGTGCGCGGCCCGAATAGCGTCGGGCTGGTCGATCAGCAACTGCGCGCTCCACAACGAGCCGGTCAGATCGTGGCCGCGCGACTCGAGGTGGCTACCGAGCCCGCCATCGAGAACGGTCAACGGTGCGAGCGCAGTCACAGACACGTCTTCATTCTGGCCGATGGATGATCGGCTCACCCCCGCGCGCTGTCACGCAGCGTCACAGCTCGCTCGTGCGTGCATTACACTCAAACCAGCGTTTCGGCTCCTCGCAGGCTCTTGTGCGGGTCAGAGCTCGACGCGCACGAGCGGCACACACGCAGCCCACCGAGAGTCATCGGTGTCTGGCGTTCTCGGTGCTCGACCATCCCGGTTGAGTGCGGTCCGTTCGCACCAGTGGTTGTCAGAAACAGTGGATTTGAGTCGTCAGCACCCGAGGAGGGGCATTGGCCCAGACCGGCCAGCGTAAGAAGAACACGTCGTCGCGCCAGGCGACGACGCGTCGTCGTCGCCCGCTCGACGAGCAGGGCATCATCCCCATTCTCGCCCGCGCGGTGCGCGAGGTAGAGAGCGCTGCCGAGCGCGGCGCCAAGGTGAGCCCCTCGAACCGCACGAAGTTTCACGTGGCTGCCTTGCTCGTGCGCGAAGAGCGTGCGCGGGTCAAGGAAGACCGTGACGTGCCCGAGAGCGAACGCGCCGAGGTGCTCAAGCGTCTCGATGGTCTCGCCGGCATCATGGCCAAGACGGCCGCGCGCGACACCTCGCTCATCGCCTTGCTCGCTCCCGACGCCAAGGTCAGCGATGCCGCCAAGGCGCTTCGCCGCGACATGCTGCTGGCGTCGGGCGCAGAGCTCGAACCGGATGACCTGCTGATCGTCACCGAAGCCCCCACGGTTGCCCCCGAAGTCGCCAAGCAGGTCGTGCCGAAGTCGGTCAAGCAAGCCCAGCTCGCCAACCCCTTCTTGGCTCCCGATCTCTCGGTCTTGAGCCCGGCGGCGCCATCGACGTCTGGTCGTCTGGCGAACTGGGAGCTCATCGAGCCGCTCTTCCGCTCGTTTGAGTACGGCGCGGGCGGCCAGGCCGCCTCGATGGCGCTGCCCGAATCGGGGTCGCTCGTGACGCCTGGCGGCATGGAACTCATGCGGCACCAGGCTCGCCTCATTGAGTCGGTGCGTCGCGGCCACCGCACGTTCTTGCTCGCCGATGAGCCGGGCCTCGGCAAGACGGCGCAGGCGCTCATGGCGGCCAACGTTGCCCACGCCTTCCCGCTGCTCGTCGTGGTGCCCAACGTCGTGAAGACGAACTGGGCTCGCGAGGTTGAGCGTTGGATTCCGCAGCGCAGCTCGACGGTGCTGCACGGCGACGGCGAGAACCTCGACGCTTTCGCCGACGTGGTCATCGTGAACTACGAGATCCTCGACCGCCACGTGGGGTGGCTTGGTCGCTTCGGCTTCAAGGGCATGGTCGTTGATGAGGCGCACTTCATCAAGAACGCCACGTCTCAGCGTTCTCGCCACGTGCAGTCACTCGCGCAGAACATCCGCGTGCTGCACCCGAAGGCGCTCATGATGGCCCTCACCGGCACGCCGCTCATCAACCAGATCGAAGACTTCCGCATGATCTGGAAGTTCCTCGGCTGGATTGACGACAAGAAGCCGCTGGGTCGCCTGATGGCGGCGCTCGACGATGCGGGGCTCACCCCCGTCGACCCGGGCTTCTTCGCCTCGGCCCGTCAGTGCGTCATCGATATGGGCATTGTGCGTCGCAAGAAAGTGGATGTTGCGGCGGATATTCCCGCTCGCCGCATCGCCGACATTCCCGTCGAACTCGATGACGATGTCGCCCGCTCGATTCGGGCCTCGGAAGAGGCACTTATCAGCCGACTCGTTGAACGCTATCGCCGGGTCGTTGCGGCCCGTGAGGTGCCGCCGGTCGGCATCGACCGTGAGCTCATTCGCCTGGTCGCGACTGCTGAACTCGAAGAGTCGAAGCAAGCAACGGGAGGCGACAACGTCTTCACGATGGTGCGCAAGATCGGTACGGCCAAGGCCGTGCTGGCCGCCGACTACACGGCACAGCTCGCGCGCAACGTCGGCAAGGTCGTTTTCTTCGCCAAGCACATTGACGTGATGGATGCTGCGGAAGCGCACTTCGCGTCGGTCGGGTTGCGCTCGGTGAGCATCCGTGGCGATCAGAGCCCGAAGGCGCGGCAAGAGGCGATCGATGGCTTCACCAACGACCCGGAGGTGAGCGTCATCGTCTGTTCGCTCTCGGCGGCCGGCGTGGGAATCAACCTTCAGGCCTCGTCGAACGTTGTGCTCGCCGAACTCTCGTGGACCTCGGCCGAGCAAACGCAAGCGATCGACCGCGTGCACCGCATCGGTCAAGAGTTGCCGGTCACCGCGTGGCGCATCTTGGCCGCGCAGACGATCGACGCGCGCATTGCTGACTTGATCGACTCGAAGGCGGGCCTCGCGGCGCGCGCCCTCGACGGCAGCGACGAACAGGTCGTTGCCGAGGGCACCGTTCAGGTGCAGGCGCTCATCGCGATGCTCACCGACGCGCTCGAGCAGCGCGCCGCTGCCGCGTAGACGGGCCCACTGCCGCCTAGAGGAGCTCACGACAGTGGTCGGCTTGCCTCAGAGCTACGGTGCGACTAACGGCGAGGCGATTGCCGCTGACTGAGTCTCGCGTGCTCCAGTGCACGACGGGCTCGAGCGCGATGGGAATGCCCCATCGCGCGGCCAGAAGTTCTGGGCTCGGTATCACGCGCGTGTTGGCGGGGACACACACGTGCAGGCGCTCACGCGACGCATCGCTGAGCGCTGACGGTGCGCTGCCACCGTCGTTGCTTCCGATGCCTCCGTTGCCTCCGCTGCCTCCGTTGCCTCCGTTGCCTCCGTTGCCTCCGCTGCCTCCGTTGCCCTCGTTTCCTCCGATGCCTCCGTTGCCCTCGTTGCCCTCGTTGTTGCTCGCGCCGCCGCTCGCATTACTTCCGGCGCTGTGGCTCGCCCTCACGTCTGTGGCGCCGCTGGCGTGGAACGCCAGGGCGCTGACACACGCCAAGGGCCCGCCAAACCGCCACGCCAGACGATTAAGGGGAGCGACGTCGGGGTGGCAGTGCCACCCTTGCCGCACCGCCTGCAGCGAACGATAGTCGCGATACAGCTCGAGCAGTGTCTGGTCAACACCGAGTGCTTTCAGCTCCCGAGTGGAGACGATGCCGCCCGTTGCGACAAGAAACGCGCGCACCGGCTTTGACAGATGCCCGTTGCCGCGCGCTGGGCCGCAGTAGGTCAGAGTTGAGCGCAACATGCGGCGAGTCTTGCGCCTGAACGCCACTTCGCGTTTCGCAGATGAGGAAGGTGTGCGCTCCAGAGACGCCGCGTTACTGGTGAGGAGTCGCGTTCCACGGTGTGCGCCGCCATGTGCGGTGCCGCTGGCTGTGCAGCGGCTGGCGACATTGGGTCGACTCTTCTCGAGGGCCCGCCCGTAGCGGCTCGTCACGTGCACGATGGCGGCATCGTGTTGACGCGACTCCCGAATCGCAGGAAAGCTCGGAGCAAAGTCGATCGTTCTTCCTGCGATTCGGGAGTCGCGTCACGGAACGATGCGTATGCGGCGGCTTCGCGGACTGCGTGGCGTGCTCGCGGCGTTTGTGGGCGGCGCGGGGTTCGCGGGGAGAGGCGTGTGGCCGCGGTGTAGGCGTACGAGGGTGTGGGATGCGGGCGGCGGGGTGCGAGGGTGTGGGTTGCGGGCGGCGGGGTGCGAGGGCGCGGGTTGCGGGCGGGTGGGGCGCG
>JBDKJR010000241.1:0-5144 GCA_039796515.1 Actinomycetota bacterium | reverse complement strand
GGGCGATCGACTTGGAGACGATCGACGACGTCGTGTGCGGCGCCATGTGGATCATCTTGGCGCCGGCGTCCTGGTGCTGGCCGGGGCCCGCGAAGGCGACCGAGAGGGTCTCGCCCTTGGCGTGCTCGCCCACGAGGAAGATCGACGGGTACTTCATCGTGACCTTCGAGCCGATGTTGCCGTCGATCCACTCCATCGTGGCGCCCTCGTGAGCGACCGCGCGCTTGGTGACGAGGTTGTAGACGTTGCTCGACCAGTTTTGAATCGTCGTGTACCGAACGCGCGCGTTCTTCTTCACGATGATCTCGACGACGGCCGAGTGCAACGAGTCGCTCTTGTAGATCGGGGCCGTGCAGCCCTCGATGTAGTGAACGTACGAGCCCTCGTCGGCGATGATGAGCGTGCGCTCGAACTGGCCCATGTTCTCCGTGTTGATGCGGAAGTAAGCCTGCAACGGAATCTCGACGTGCACGCCCTTGGGCACGTAGATGAACGACCCGCCCGACCACACCGCCGTGTTGAGCGCCGCGAACTTGTTGTCGCCGGCGGGGATGACGGTGCCGAAGTACTCGGTGAAGAATTCGGGATGCTCGCGCAACGCCGTATCGGTGTCCATGAAGATGACGCCCTGGGCTTCGAGGTCTTCACGAATCTGGTGGTACACAACCTCAGACTCGTACTGCGCAGCCACACCCGCGACGAGGCGCTGACGCTCGGCCTCGGGGATGCCCAGCTTTTCGTAGGTGTTCTTGATCTCTTCCGGCAGCTCTTCCCACGAGGTGGCCTGCTTCTCGGTCGATCGCACGAAGTACTTGATGTTGTCGAAGTCGATGCCCGACAGATCGGCGCCCCAGAGCGGCATGGGCTTCTGGCCGAAGAGCTTGAGGCCCTTCAAGCGAAGGTCGAGCATCCACTGCGGTTCATCTTTGAGAGCAGAGATGTTGCGCACGACGCTGTCGTCGATGCCGCGGCGGGCGGTCGAGCCGGCGGCGTCAGAGTCGCTCCAGCCAAACTCGTATTGGCCAAGGCCCTCGAGTTCGGGGCGGTCGATGAGCACGTCAGACATGCGTTTCCTCTTCTCTCTTCCGATCTCAACCGAAGCTGAGCCGGTGACATTCCGTGGACATCGAGCAGGCATAACCTCTTCGGCAGACGCTCAACGAGCGTGCATACACTGAGGCCGAACGAGATGTCGTGTGCGTGGGGTGCTCAGCACCCCGATAGTGCGTGGCCCGCGATCGACACTGACGATGAGCTTGGTCGATTCTATCGTGCCAAGCCTGAAAGAGGAGGAAGCAGACCGTGAATCGGCTGTGGCAATGGTTGCCTGTCTCAACCGCTGATCGACGGGTGCGCGTCATTGCGTGGGCTTCTCTCGTGAGCCAGACGCTCATCGTCGGCACCGGCGGCGCCGTGCGGCTGACGGGCTCGGGCCTCGGATGCCCGACCTGGCCGCGCTGCACCGAAGACTCGTTCATTGCGACACCCGAGATGGGCATTCACGGCATCGTCGAATTCGGCAACCGCCTGCTCACCTTCGTGCTCGTCATCATCGCGATTCTCGCGTTTCTCTTTGTCGTGCGGATGCGGCGCGAGCGCCCCGAGCTCTTCCGCCTCACGATCGCGCTGGGCCTCGGCATCCCCGCCCAAGCCGTGATCGGGGGCATCACGGTGCTCACCGAACTCAACCCCTGGATCGTTGGTCTGCACTTCGTGGTCTCGGCAGTGCTCGTGGCTCTCGCTGTCGTTTTTGTGCAGCGGGTTTATCGCGGGCAAACGACCGGTCAGCTCGTGGTTCCGACCGCGGTGTGGATGCTCGGCCTCGCGACCGCCGTGGGTGCGTGGATCACCGTGCTCGTCGGCATCGTCGTGACAGGCTCCGGCCCGCATGCGGGCGACGGCGGAGCCGCACGCAACGGGCTGGACAGCGAGCTGCTGCAGCACATCCACTCGTGGCCCGCCTACATCACTGCCGGGTTGAGCGTGCTCTTGCTCGTTGCCGCCGTGCGCGTGGGGCACGCTCCATTGCGACGCGCGGTGGTGGGGTTGCTCGTGATCGAAGCCATTCAGATTGCCGTGGGCATCACGCAAGCGCGGCTGGGGCTGCCCGAGCTGCTCGTGGGCATCCACATGGTGCTCGCGTGCGTGCTCATCGCTCTCGTGACCCTCACGCTGCTGTCGATGCGCGGGTCGCGCTCCACCGAGCTCGTGAACGCGACAGAGGACGAACGCACCGGCGCAGCCCGGTAGTCGCGCGACCTAGAAGGGCAAGAGCGGGTCGATACCGACCGCCACGAAGAGCAGCGTGAGGTACGAAATGCTCGCGTGGAAGACACGCATGGGCTTGGCCTCAAGGCCGCGAACCGCGCGCCCATAGAGGCGGTGGCTCTCGACGATGAACCATCCGCCCGCGATGACAGCCACCGCGGTGTAGAGCGCACCCATTGGCGCGATCGGAATGAGCAAGAGCGACGCGACCACGGTCGCCCACGCGTAGAGCACGACCTGCACACCAACGGTCGCTCGGTCGCGCAACACGGCGAGCATGGGCACATGCGCCGCGGCGTAGTCGTCGCGATACTTCAACGAGAGCGGCCAGTAGTGCGGCGGCGTCCACAAGAACACGACGAGGAAGAGGATGACCGGGGGCCAGGCCAGCGAACCGGTCACGGCTGACCAGCCGATGAGCACGGGGAAGCATCCCGCGATACCGCCCCAAATGATGTTCTGTTCCGTGCGCCGCTTGAGCACGAGCGTGTAGATCACGACGTAGAACACGATCGCGCCGAGTGACAGCGAGGCGGCAAGCCAGTTCGTGGTGAGACCCAGCCACACGATTGAGACGATGCCGATCGTGTAGGCGAACACGAGTGCCGAGCGGTCAGAGAGCTCGCCCGTGACGAGCGGCCGGTTCTGGGTGCGGTTCATCAATCGATCGATATCGCGATCGATGTACATGTTGAAGGCACCGGCCGAGCCCGCCGACAAGGCGCCACCCACGAGAGTTGCCAAGACGAGCCAAATGCTCGGCAGACCATCGGCCGCGAGAATCATGACGGGCGCCGTCGTCACGAGCAAGAGTTCAATGACGCGCGGCTTCGTCAGCGCGACGTAGGCAGAAATGGTGCGGCGGATGCTCCGCGGTCGCGTCATAACGGCGTGATCGAGAGCGGTATCCATGGCTCCTTCATTCGTGGCGCAAGTGTGTGAGCAGTCTACGGGAGCGTGTGTGAGAGACAGCCGTGCTCAGGCCGTCGGCGGCATATGACCCTCTCTATACTGGCCAGGGTCGTCGATGCCCTGCACGCTTCCGTTTGTGCAGGTGCGGATGCGGCCCGCATCCGTCTGAAGAAAGGGCAGTACCGACGCCATGACCGACTTGACCTGGGATGAGCTCGACCGACACGCCGTCGACACAGCGCGACTTCTCGCCGCCGACGCCGTTGAGAAGGTCGGCAACGGCCACCCCGGTACCGCCATGTCATTGGCGCCCGTGGCGTACCTCTTGCACCAGAAGGTCATGCAGCATGACCCCACCGACCCGCACTGGTTGGGCCGCGACCGCTTCATCCTTTCGGCGGGCCACAGCTCACTGACGCAATACGTTCAGCTGTACTTGGGCGGCTACGGCCTCGAACTTGATGACCTCAAGGCCCTGCGCACGTGGGGCTCGAAGACTCCTGGTCACCCGGAATATGGCCACACCGACGGCGTGGAGATCACGACCGGCCCGCTGGGCCAGGGCCTTGCCTCGGCTGTGGGTTTTGCGTACGCAGCTCGATTTGAGCGCGGCTTGCTCGACCCCGAGACCCCCGCTGGCGAAAGCGTCTTCGACCACCACATCTACGTCATCGCCGGTGACGGTGACCTGCAGGAGGGCGTGACGAGCGAGGCCGGGTCGCTCGCGGGCCACCAGCAGCTGGGCAACCTCATCGCCATTTACGACTCGAACCAGATCTCGATCGAAGACGACACCAATATCGCCTTCACCGAAGATGTCGCCGCGCGCTACGAGGCGTACGGCTGGCAGGTGCAGATCGTTGACTGGAAAAAGTCGGGCGAGTACGTCGAAGACGCACACGCGTTGCACGCAGCGCTCGAGGCCGCGAAGGCCGAGTCGAGCAAGCCGAGCCTCATCATTCTCAAGACGATCCTCGGCTGGCCCGCGCCGAGCAAGCAGAACACCGGCAAGATCCACGGCTCCGCCCTGGGCGCCGACGAGCTCGCCGCGACGAAGTCCGTCATGGGCTTCGACCCCGCTGAGCACTTTGCCGTGAGTGATGAGGTCATTGCGCACACGCGCAAGGCCGTCGATCGCGGTCGCGAGCGCCACGCTGCGTGGAGCATCCGGTTTGACGCGTGGGCTGCCGCTCACCCCGAGAAGGCGGCGCTCCTCGAGCGTATGCAAGCGGGCGAGTTGCCCGCTGAACTCGACGCTGCTCTTCCGGTGTTCGAGGGAGGCACGAGCGTCTCGACGCGCGCGGCATCGGGCAAGGTCATCAATGCCATCGCGGGTGTTCTGCCCGAGTTCTGGGGTGGCTCTGCCGACCTCGCCGAGTCGAACCTCACGACGATCACGGGTGGTGGGTCATTCGCGCCGGCCGAACACTCGACCCACGAGTGGACGGCGAACCCCTACGGTCGCATTCTGCACTTCGGCATTCGAGAGCACGCCATGGGCGCCATTCTCAATGGCATCGCTTTGCACGGGCGCACGCGCGTGTTCGGCGGCACCTTCCTCATCTTCAGCGACTACATGCGACCGGCTGTTCGACTCGCCGCGCTCATGAACGTTGCGGTGACCTACGTCTGGACCCACGACTCCGTCGCACTCGGCGAAGATGGCCCGACTCACCAGCCGATCGAGCAGCTCGCTTCGCTGCGTGCCATTCCCGGACTGGCGATCGTGCGCCCGGCTGACGCGAACGAGACGGCCCACGCCTGGAAGGCCGTGCTTGAGCGCCGCTCCCCCGCCGGTATCGCCCTGACGCGTCAGAACATCCCCGTGTTCACGCGCGGAACCGGCGCCGCACACGGCGACGAGCTCGCCGCCGCCCACCACGTCTCGAAGGGCGCCTACGTGCTCGCCGAGGCCGCCAACGGTTCCCCCGACGTGATTCTCATCGCGACGGGCTCCGAGGTTG
>JBDKJR010000240.1:0-3234 GCA_039796515.1 Actinomycetota bacterium | reverse complement strand
GCAGGGCCGCGGAATCGGAAAGTTCGCCGTGCACTCCCTTGCCGACGAAGCTCGGCAGCGCGGCTTTCACACCGTCACCGTCATCTGGGAAACCGGAGACGACGGGCCGGGAGACTTCTTCCGCCGCATCGGCTTCATCGAGACCGGCGAGACCGAGTACGGCGAGAAGATCGGCGCGCTGTCCATCTGATGTCGGCACCGCTCGACTTCGGCGGGGCCGTCTTGCTCGTCGTCGCCGACATTCCGCCGGGTCACGTCATGACCTACGGTGATGTCGCGGCCGAACTGGGCTCGCGCGGCGCGCGAGCGGTCGGGCGCGTCATGGCAACCGAGGGCTCGAGCGTGCCGTGGTGGCGGGTGGTGCGGGCCGACGGACGGCCACCCGAAGGGCATGAGGCCGAGGCGCTCGCCCACTATCGAGCAGAAGGTACGCCCCTGCGCGCGGGCATGGCCGATGACGACCCGCGCGTCTATCGCCTCGACCTGCGCGCGGCGCGCTGGGCGCCTTCCTAGCCCCCGGCCCGGCGCGGCGATACTGTGCCGGTGAGCGGCGAGCGCCGCGCATCCCGAACCCCGGAGGTTCTCGTGACTGACTCGACCACCCCTGCCCCTCGCGCGGCGAAGCCCGCAAAGGCCGCGCCCGCCAAGGCGGCGCCCGCCAAACCCGCGGCAACGAAGCCCGCTGCGACACAGCCCGCGGCCGCCAAGCCCGCAGCCGCGCCGGCTGCACCCACCGCCGCGGCGCCCGAAGCCACGCCGCTCGCCGAACAACTCATGGCCCTCGACTTGAGTGCCGCGCCCGGGTTCTTTCGCGCGCTCGTCGACTTTCGCTTCACGACCTTCATCACGCGCCGCATCGCGGGCTTCATTTACGCGATCTTGCTCGTGGGCATCGTGCTCTCGGGCCTCGTCGGCTTCTTCTACGTGATTGTGTCGGGCGTGGGTCTCATGACGAGCGGATTCCTGATTCCCGGCCTCTTGACCGTCGTCGCCGCCATCGTCGGCGCGCCGATCGCGACCCTCGTGGCCGTCGTGCTCGCGCGCATGATCGTTGAGGTCAACGTCGCCCTCGTCGCGATCGCCGAGAACACCGCGGGGCTGCGCCGCCGCTAGCGGTTGCGGGGCGGATGCTCGCGCGCGGTCAGAACGCCGCGACGAGCATCCCGCCGCCAGCGCCGACGAGCACCACGGCCCACGCCGGCACACGCACGACAATGAGCAACACCGTGCACAGCGCTGCGAGCGCCACGGTCGGAGCGTCGACGAGCGCGCTCGTCGCCACGGGGTCATAGAGCGTTGCGGCAAGCACGCCCACGACGGCGGCACTCGCTCCGCGCACGAGGACACGAATCGCGGGTCGTGACTGCAGCGCCGACCAGAACGGCAGCACGCCGACGATGAGCAGCAGGCCCGGAACGAAGATCGCGACGAGCGCGATGCCCGCGAGCACCAGACCCTCGACTCCCGGAGCCATCGCAGCGCCGAGGTACGCGGCAAACGTGAAGAGTGGCCCGGGCACTGCTTGCGCGGCGCCATAGCCGGCGAGAAACTGCGACTCGGTCACCCACCCCGGATCGACGACCGCGGACTCGAGCAGCGGCAGCACGACGTGCCCGCCGCCAAACACGAGGGCTCCCGCGCGGGAGAACGCGTCGGCGACCGCGAGCGGCTGGCTCGGAATGAGCGCGGCGAGCAGGGGCAGCGACACGAGCAACGCCCCGAGCGCGATAAGGCACGCGGCCCCCGTGCGACGTGAGATCGGGATGCTCACCGCTCGCCCCTCGTCCGCCCCTGCCCCCCGGCACAGCACGAGACCCAGAGCGGCCCCGAGCGCGATCGCCGCCAGCGCCGCCCAGCCCGCGCCGGCGAGCAGCACAACGAGTCCCGCGGCCACGGCAATCGCCGCGCGGCGCAGGTCAGGAGTCAGCGTGCGCGCCATGCCCCACACCGCGTGCGCCACGACCGCCACGGCGACGACCTTCAGCCCGGCGATGAGCCCCTCGGCGATCGGGCCCTCGAGCAAGGGTGCCCCGAGGGCCACGAGCACGAGCAGCACCGCGCTCGGCAGCGTGAACCCGAGGAACGCGGCGAGCCCCCCAAGCCAGCCCGCCCGATGCACCCCGAGCACGAACCCGACTTGGCTCGACGCCGGGCCCGGCACGAACTGCGCCAGGGCGACGAGCTCGCCGTAGGCATGCTCGGTGATCCACCGGCGGCGCACCACGAGCTGCTCGCGAAAGTAGCCGAGGTGCGCCACGGGTCCACCGAACGACGCGAGGCCGAGCACCGTGAACGCACGCAGCACCTCGAGGGGCGTGCCCTGCGGCCGGGCCGGCTCGAGGGCGTCGCCGGGCTCGGGCGCAGCATCCGTCGGCTGGTCGCTCACACCGCGAACCCTACCGAGCCGTCGTGAACGCGGTCAGACGAGCGACTCGCGCCAGGCCGCGTGCAATTGCGCGAACTTGCCCGTGCCCGCGATCAGTTCGGCGGGCGTGCCGTCTTCGATGACGCGACCGTGCTCCATGACGAGCACGCGGTCGGCGATCGCGACGGTCGAGAGTCGGTGCGCGATGATCACCGCGGTGCGATCGGCGAGCAGAGTCTGCAAGCCGAGTTGCACCAGACGCTCGCTCGGAATATCGAGCGAGGCCGTGGCCTCATCGAGAATCAGCACGACCGGGTCGGCCAAGAACGCGCGCGCAAACGAGATGAGCTGCCGCTGCCCCGCAGAGACCCGGCCGCCCCGCTTATTGACGTCGGTCTCATAGCCCTGAGGCAGCGACTCGATGAAGTCGTGGGCCCCAACAGCTTGCGCCGCCGCGACGATCTGCTCGCGACTCGCCTCGGGGTTGCCGAGCGCGATGTTGTCGGCGACCGTGCCCGAGAACAAGTACGCCTCTTGCGTCACCATGACGATCGCGCGCCGCAGGTCTTTGGGGTGCAGCTTGCGCAAGTCGACGCTGTCGAGCGTTACGGCGCCCTCGGTCGGGTCGTAGAACCGCGCAATGAGCTTGGCGAGCGTCGACTTGCCCGCACCCGTCGTGCCGACGAGCGCGATCGTCTGCCCCGCGGGAATCGTCAACTCGAGATCGGGCAGCACCACAGCGTCGTCGTTGTACGAGAAGCGCACTTTGTCGAAGTGCACGGTGCCGCGCGCCTTCCACAGGTCGATCGGCGTCGTGGGGTCGGGCACACTGGGCTTCTCTTCGAGCACGCCCGAAATCTTCTCGAGCG
>JBDKJR010000239.1:0-6274 GCA_039796515.1 Actinomycetota bacterium | reverse complement strand
ACGGCGGGATAGATGCCCTTCTCGGCAATCGAACGCGACAGTGTGGTCGTTGCGTCCAAGTGGGCGAATGATGTGGCAGGGGCCGGGTCGGTCAGGTCGTCGGCGGGAACGTAGATGGCCTGGATCGAGGTGATCGAGCCCTTCTTGGTCGAGGTGATGCGCTCCTGCAGGTTGCCCATCTCGGTGGCCAGGGTCGGCTGATAGCCCACCGCCGACGGGATGCGGCCCAGCAGCGCCGACACTTCCGAGCCGGCCTGCGTGAAGCGGAAGATGTTGTCGATGAAGAGCAGCACGTCTTGGTTCTGCACGTCACGGAAGTACTCCGCCATCGTGAGCGCCGAGAGCGCGACGCGAAGACGCGTTCCCGGGGGCTCATCCATCTGACCGAAGACAAGCGCGGTCTTGTCGAAGACGCCCGCTTCTTCCATCTCGTGAATGAGGTCGTTGCCCTCACGCGTGCGCTCACCGACACCGGCGAACACCGACACACCACCGTGGTCTTGAGCCACGCGCTGGATCATCTCTTGGATGAGAACGGTCTTTCCAACACCGGCACCACCGAAGAGGCCGATCTTTCCACCGAGCACGTAGGGCGTCAGGAGGTCGATGACCTTGATACCCGTCTCGAAGAGCTGGGTCTTCGACTCGAGCTGGTCGAATGCCGGGGGCTTGCGGTGGATGGGCCAGCGCTCGCTCACCTGGATGGTCTCGCCCGGGGCGCCGTTGAGAACGTCACCCGTGACGTTGAACACCTTGCCCTTGGTCACGTCGCCGACGGGAACCATGATCGGCGAGCCCGAGTCACGCACCTCTTGGCCGCGAACGAGACCGTCGGTCGGCTTGAGGGCGATCGCGCGAACGAGGTCGTCGCCGAGGTGCTGAGCAACCTCGAGAACGAGTTCGCTCGACTGGTCACCGATAGTGATCGTGGTCGAGAGCGCGTTGTAGATGCCGGGGATGGCGTCGTGCGGGAACTCGATGTCGACGACCGGACCGGTCACGCGGGCGATGCGGCCCACGGCGGTCGACGTTGCGGCCTTCTTGGTGTCGGTAGCCATGATTTCTCTTCCTGTCGTCGTAGCTGTGTTTGTCTGTGTGCGCGACGTGTCGCGCTACTTCGAGCCGAGGGCGTCGGCGCCGCCCACGATCTCGGAAATCTGCTGGGTGATTTCAGCCTGGCGAGCGTTGTTCGCCAAACGGGTGTAGTCGGTGATGAGCTTGTCGGCGTTGTCGCTTGCCGACTTCATCGCCTTCTGACGGGCGGCGTGCTCAGAGGCAGCCGACTGCAACATGGCGTTGAAGATGCGGCTCTCGATGTAGACGGGCAACAGCGAGTCAAGAACGCTGTCGACCTCCGGTTCGAACTCGTACAGCGGGAGAACATCGGTCGAACCCGGCTCTTCGACGCCGTCGACGACCTCGAGCGGAAGCACGCGCACGATCTCGGGCGTCTGCGTCACGAGGCTCACGAAGCGGTTGTACACGATGTGGATTTCGTCGACGCCGCCCTCGGTGCCGCCGCGAACGAAGGCATCGACGAGCGTGTCGGCGATCTCTTTCGCCGTGGCAAATTCGGGCTGGTCAGTGTTGCCCGTCCACGCCTGCTCGACCGGACGACGGCGGAACGCGAAGTACGAGACCGCCTTGCGGCCAACGAGGTAGTTGACGACCTCGCGACCCTCGCCCTCGAGTCGCGTGCGCAGTTCGTTCGCTTCACGAATCGCTTGTGAGCTGAACGCACCCGCGAGACCGCGGTCTGACGTGAACACCACAACCGCGGCCCGCGTGGGGTTTTCGCGCTCGGTCGTCAGCACGTGGTCGACGTTCGAGTAGGTCGCCACAGCCGACACGGCACGCGTCACCGCGCGCGCGTAGGGCGCCGAGGCGGCCATCCGTGCCTGCGCTTTCTGAATTCGCGAGGCAGAGATGAGCTCCATCGCGCGCGTGATCTTCTTGGTCGTCTGGGCAGAACGAATCTTCTGCCGGTAGACCCGAAGTTGCGCTCCCATGCTGGTTCCGTTTCTTGGTCGGTGCTGTCGTGTTCAGTGCCATCGTCGAGCCGAGAGGCAGGATGTCGGGCGCACGGCGCCCGAACCCCCTACTTCTTGCGGCGGACGATCTTCTCCTGGTTGATGTCTTCGGCCTCGACGGCGTCGAACTGCTCGTTGCCGGCGTGCACGCCACCCTCTTCGCCGCCCTGGAAGGCAACGACGAATGCGTCGACGGCCTTCTCGAGCTCGGCCTCGGTCGCGTCGTCGAGCACGTTGGTGTCGCGAAGCGTCGTGAGAATCGAGGTGTTGCGACGCAGGTGGTCGAGAAGCTCGGCCTCGAAGCGCAGCACGTCGTCAACGTCGATCGTGTCGAGCTTGCCCTTGGTACCGGCCCAAATCGACACAACCTGCTCTTCGACGGGGTACGGCGAGTACTGCGGCTGCTTGAGCAGCTCGGTGAGGCGAGCACCGCGCGAGAGCTGACGACGGCTTGCCGCGTCAAGGTCGCTCGCGAACATCGCGAAGGCCTGCAACGAGCGGTACTGCGCAAGCTCGAGCTTCAAGGTTCCGGAAACCTTCTTGATGCTCTTGACCTGGGCGTCACCACCAACACGCGAGACCGAGATACCCACGTCAACAGCGGGACGCTGGTTGGCGTTGAACAGGTCGGACTGCAAGAAGATCTGGCCGTCGGTGATCGAGATCACGTTGGTCGGAATGTAGGCCGAGACGTCGTTGGCCTTGGTCTCGATGATGGGCAGACCCGTCATCGAACCCGCGCCGAGCTCGTCCGAGAGCTTGGCGCAACGCTCGAGCAGACGGGAGTGCAAGTAGAAGACGTCACCCGGGTAGGCCTCGCGCCCCGGCGGGCGACGCAGCAACAGCGACACGGCGCGGTAGGCCTCGGCCTGCTTCGACAGGTCGTCGAAGATGATGAGGACGTGCTTGCCGCCGTACATCCAGTGCTGGCCAATGGCCGAGCCGGTGTAGGGAGCGAGGTACTTGAACCCAGCGGGGTCAGAGGCGGGAGCGGCGACGATCGTCGTGTACTCCATGGCCCCGGCCTCTTCGAGCGCGCCCTTGACGGCGGCGATCGTCGAACCCTTCTGGCCGATGGCGACGTAGATGCAGCGAACCTGCTTGTTGACGTCACCCGACTGCCAGTTGGCCTTTTGGTTGATGATCGTGTCGATCGCGATAGCCGTCTTGCCGGTCTGGCGGTCACCGATGATGAGCTGACGCTGGCCACGGCCAACCGGGATCATGGCGTCGATGGCCTTGATGCCGGTCTGCATGGGCTCGTGCACGCTCTTGCGCTGCATGACGCCCGGCGCCTGCAGCTCGAGGGCACGACGGCCTTCGCTCGTGATCTCGCCGAGGCCATCGATCGGAGCACCAAGCGGGTCAACGACGCGACCGAGGTATGCGTCGCCTACGGGAACCGAGAGCACCTCGCCCGTGCGAGTGACTTCCATGCCCTCGACGATGCCGGTGAACTCACCGAGCACAACGACACCAATCTCGTTCTCGTCGAGGTTCTGGGCAAGGCCCAGCGTGCCGTCAGCGAAACGGATGAGCTCGTTGGCCATGACGCCGGGGAGACCCTCGACGTGCGCGATGCCGTCGGCGGCGTCGATGACGTGACCGACCTCGGTCGCCACGGCCTTTCCGGGGGCGTAGGACTTCGCGAAGTTCTTCAGCGCGTCGCGGATCTCATCCGGGCTGATCGTGAGTTCTGCCATGTTCTTCCCTTTTCGTTCGAGTCGCCCTGCGGCGCCTCGTCTGGTTGTGTCTGGGCGCGCCTAGCCGGCGAGCTGAAGCTTCATGTCGGCCAGTCGCGACGCGATGCTGCCGTCGATGACCTCATCGCCCACCTGCACGCGCACGCCGCCGACGAGAGCGGGGTCGATGACCTGGTTGACGACGTGCTCGCGACCGTAGCGGCGAGCGATGCTCGCGGTCACAGCGCTGAGCTGCGCGGCCGAGAGGGGGCGGGCAACCGTGACGGTCGCGACGCCCTTGCCGGCAGTGTCGGCGACGATGGCCGCGGCGCTGCGCACAAGCTCCCCGATGCGGCGGCCGCGCGGCTGCTGCACGAGGTGCCCGGCGATAGCCACGGTCTGCGCCGAGGCGCTGCCGCCGAGCAAGCTCTGCACGAGGCTGAGCTTTCCGGCTGCGGAGTCGCGCTTGCTGCCGATCGCGAGCTCGAGCTCGGCATCCGACGTCACGGCGCGGCCGAATTCAAAGAGTTCTGCTTCGATGACGCCCGAAGTGCGCGCCGTCGCCGCAATCGCGCGGATGCCCAACTCTTCGAGCCCGGCGAGCATGTCATCACCGCTCGACCAGCGGCTGCTCACGACGCCCTCGATGAGGCCTCGGGCGGCCGGGCCGATCTCGGCGAACACCGTCGCCACGAGGGCCTTGGTGCCCGCGGCATCAGCCGAAGGGTTCGAGAGCGCGCTCAGCAGCTGCGCCGAGCTGCCGATCGTGCGCGCGGCGGCAAGCAACTGCTCGCCGGCGGCAAGATCAACGCTCGACGAGGCGGCCAGCGCTGAGCGGGCCGTCTGCAGTGCGCTTCGCGTCGCTGAACCCATGACTACTGAGCCGCCTTCTTCGAGTCGCTTTCGAGCTCGGCGAGGAAGCGGTCGACGAGGGCCGTCGCGCGCTTGTCATCGGCGAGGCTCTCGCCGATCACACCACTCGCGAGATCGAGGGCGAGCGAACCGACCTCGGCGCGCAGCGAGACAAGGGCGGCCTGACGCTCGGCCTCAATCTGCTGCTTGGCGGTCGCCGTGATGCGTGCGGCCTCGGCCTGCGCAGTCTCTTTGAGCTCAGCCAGGATGGCGCCACCCTCAGCACGTGCTTGCTCGCGAATCTTCGCAGCCTCGGCGCGACCCTCGGCGAGCAGAGCGTTGTACTGCTCGAGAGCAGCCGCCGCTTCGGCTTGCGCCGACTCGGCCTTGGCGATGCCGCCTTCGATCTTGGCCGCGCGCTCGTCGAGCGTCTTCTGCATGCGAGGCAGCACGACGCGCCAGAACAGCAGGAGAACGAGGATGAACGGAATCAGCGAGTACGTAATGTCGTACCACGCCGGAATCAGCGGGTTCGGAGCTTCCTCCGCCGCGATGATGAGCTCTGCGAGCATGCGAGGGATTCCTAGGCCGTGAAGATGAAGTACGTCGCGATACCGATGAACGCGAGCGCCTCGGTGAAGGCGATACCGATGTACATGAGCACCGTGAGGCGACCCTGCAGCTCAGGCTGGCGGGCGACCGACTCGATCGTCTTGCCGACGACGATGCCCACGCCGACACCGGCGCCGATCGCCGACAGGCCGTAGCCGACGGTGGCGATGTTGCCGTTGATCTCGGCGAGAACCGTGTTTGCGTCCACGAGGGGTATTTCCTTCCGTTTCGGAGTGAAGCGGGCGGGTGCCCGGCTTCGGGTGTTTTAGTGCTCGTCAGCCAGCGCGAGCTGGATGTACACAGCGGTCAAGAGAGCGAAGACATAGGCCTGCAGCGTCGAGACCAGAATCTCGAAGAAGGTGAAGGCGATGCCAAACGTGAGCGTCACGGCACTCGCGGCGATCCACCAGCCACCGAGTTCGACCATGAAGAACGCCGTGGCCGAGAAGAAGAGCACGAGCAGCAAGTGGCCGACGATCATGTTCATGAGGAGTCGGAGGGTGAGCGTGACCGGACGCAGCACGAACATCGAGATGAATTCGATGGGGGTCACGATGATGTAGAGCGGCCACGGCACACCGGGCGGGAAGAGCGCGTTGCGCAAGAAGGTCCACGGGTGCTTACGCAGGCCGGCCCACACAAACGCGATGTACGCGGCGACGGCCAACACGAGCGGCAGACCGATAACCGAGGTGCCCGCGATGTTGATGCCGGGCACGATGCCCGTGAGGTTCATGAACAACACGAGGAAGAAGATCGTGGTGAGAAGGGGCAAGAAGCGCTTGCCGTCTTTCTTGCCGAGCAGGTCTTCGGCGATGTTGACCCGCACGAAGTCGAGACCCATCTCGATCGTGCCCTGGAAGCGACCGGGCACGAGAGACATCTTGCGAGTACCGAGCCAGAACAGAACGAAGATCAAGGCCACGATCACGAGCCGCAGCAACATGATGCGGTTCATCTCGAAGAACTCGTTGCCCTCGAAGAAGATGGCGGGCGGGAAAAAGTCGAGAATCGACGGTCCCGAGAACTCCGGAGCATCCGACGCGGGATCGCTCGCGAACGGCAGGGCGGTAAGTAGGGCGACAGCGCTCAGGGGAG
>JBDKJR010000238.1:0-3662 GCA_039796515.1 Actinomycetota bacterium | reverse complement strand
CGGCGCGACCGTGTACGACACCACGACGGGCAACGGCATCTCGTTCTCGATCTCGGGCCCGAATGTCTACGTCGGATTCCAGGCCCAAGAGAGCTCGATCGGGGCCGACATCGCGGGACTCAACACGGCCGGCTGGGGGCACGTGCACACGATCTACCGCGACCCCACTAACGACTACGCCAACAGCGTCGAGCAGCAGGCTGGCTCGGGCATGGGGCAGGGCGGCGGCCAGCGCGGCTAATCTGGGCCGCGCCGTAGCGAGCCTGCAAGACTCGAGTGCATGAGCTCGATCGCAGAACGCTACGGCGCGGTCATCCTCGTCACGCTTCTGGTCGGCGTGCCGCTCGGCGCACTCGCGATCGCGCTGCTCGTGCGGGCACGCGTGAGGTCGGGCTGGTCGCGATCGTGGGCGTGGCGCGCGAGCATCAGTGAGGTCGGGATGCTCGTCGGCACGGCCCCGTGGCTGTGGATGATCCTCACCCCCACCTCAGGAGTCGGCGGGCTGCAGCTCGTGCCGCTGCGCGACCTGCTCGACGTGCTGCGCGGCGGTGACACGCTCGTTCAGCTCGTCGGCAACCTCCTGGCCTTCGCCGCAGTCGGGTTCTTTCTGCCCATGCGACTTCGGCTCGCCCGAGCGCCGTGGGTGCCGGCGGTTGTCGCGCTCGTCGCGGCCGGACTTTCGGTAGTCGTCGAGGTGTTGCAGTTTGTGCTGCAGCTCGGGCGCGTCTCGTCGGTCGACGACGTGCTCATCAACGCGCTCGGCGCCGCGCTCGCGTCATTGCTGTCGGTGCGGTGGTGGCGCGCCCGGCGCGAACTGTCAGCTGAGAAAAAAGATTTTCCTCAGATTGTCGATTCACCCTGAGCCGTTCGTCATCTGAGTGAGAGCAAGCAAGTAGCTGGCCTCAGAAAGTGACGATCATGCCCTTCGACATCAACCTGTTCGCCGTTCTCGGAGCCGCTGTTGCCGCCATGGTGGTCGGCTGGCTGTGGTTCGGCCTCGTCTTCCGCAAGCCGTGGACCCGCCTCGCGCAGCTCGACGAGCGGCCCGCCGCGAAAGATGCTGTGCAGTACCCCATCGCGCTCGGGGTGAACCTCGTGGGCGGGTTTGTGCTCGCCTACTTCGCCTCGGCATCGCAACTCGCCAACCAGAACAGCTTGCTCGAGGCCGCTCTCTACTCGGCCGTGTTCGGCTGGCTCGCGTTCTCGGCGGGTCGCGCGCTCATCACAACCACTTTCGAGTCGCGCTCTGTGAAGCTATTCCTGCTCAACACTGGGCATGACCTCGCTGTGTTCCTCACGATGGCACTCGTCATCGGTCTCGTCGGCAACTGACCCCACACACCCCAGAAAGAGAGAAACGAAAATGGAATTCATGATCCTCATCCACGGCGACGAGTCCAGTCCGCGCCTCGCCCCGGGCGACCCCGGCTTCGAGGAGTTCATGGGCAGCTGGATGGCCTACAACCAGTCGCTCATCGAGGGCGGCCACTGGGTCAGCGGCGCCAATCTCGCCCCGACGACCTCGGCCACCACACTGCGGTTGGCGCCGGGCAAGCCCACCGAGATCGTCGACGGCCCCTTCGCCGAGACGAAGGAGCAATTCGGCGGCTACTACTTGATCTCGGCTGAGAACCTCGACGAGGCGATCGAGCTCGCGAAGAAGCTGCCGATGGACAACGGCTCGCTCGAGATTCGCCCGGTCGCGTTCCGACCTGACTCGGCGTAAGCAGAGCGTGACACCCTCGGCGGAGATCGCCGACGCCGTCACCCGGCTAGCGCGTGAGGAGAGCGGGCGAGTGCTCGCTCTCCTCACGCGCCGTTTCGGCGACCTCGATGCCGCCGATGATGCGGTTCAGGATGCCCTCATCACCGCCCTAACCGCATGGCAGTCGGGCGTTCCCGAAAGCCCCGCCGCGTGGCTCTACACGGTGGCCCGCAACACCTTGATCGACCAGGTGCGGCGCGACCGAGCATCCCGTCGCCGCCTGCACGAGGCTGCCCCCGAACTGACCGCGCACCACACCACGACTGACGCTGAGGAGGAGGACGACCTGATTATGGATGCTTCTTCTCTCGGCGACGAACGCCTGCGACTTCTTTTGCTCTGCTGCCATCCGGCGCTCGACCGTGACACGCAGGTGGCACTCACTCTGCGTCTGGCGGGCGGATTGACCGCCGCCGAAGTCGCGGCCGCCTACCTGCTGCCCGAGGCCACGCTCACGCAGCGCGTCGTGCGGGCGAAGCGCAAGATTCGTGAGGCGGGTATGCCGCTCTCCATTCCGGCGAATCTCGATGAGCGCGTGGATGCGCTGCTGCGGGTGCTCTACCTGATCTTCAACGAGGGCTACCTGTCGCGCGGCGCCGCGCACGTGACGCGGGTCGACCTCATTACTGAGGCCATTCGGCTGACGCGCCAGGTGGTCGACGAGTTGCCCGCGAGCGCCGAAGCCGAGGGGTTGCTCGCGCTCGAGCTCTACCACCACGCGCGCTCGGGCACGCGGGTCGATGCGCTCGGCGAGCTCGTGCTGCTCGAAAACCAAGATCGCACTGGCTGGAACCTCGACGAGATCTCCGAAGCCAACGCGCGACTGCACAGCGCCATGTCGCGCATGTCGCCCGGGCCTTACCAAGTGCAGGCGATCATCGCGGGGCATCACGCCAACGCACGCACAGCCGCTGACACCGACTGGTCGGCGATCGCCGAGCTCTATGCGCAACTGGGGCGTATGGCCCCGAACCCCGTCGTCGAACTCAATCGGGCGGTGGCCATTTCGATGGCCGACGGCCCCCTCGCGGGCCTCGCGGTGCTCGATCGCCTCGCGGGGCTCGACGACTATCACCTGTTTCACGCCACGCGCGGAGAGCTGCTCGCTCGCGCTGGCCGCCCCGCGGCCGAGAGTTTCGAGCGCGCCCGGCAGCTCACGAGCAACGAGGCCGAGCGCCGGCACCTTGAGCGGCGCGCGGCCGAAGTGGCGAGGAGCAGTCCGGTGATGCGCGGAGGCGTTTGTAACCACACTGATACGGCTCAATTCGGGGCCTAAGGTTATTGCCATGACTGATTCGGCGAACTTGATCGCCCTTTACACAGACCTGCATCAATTTCCGGAACTGTCTTTTTCTGAATTTCGAACCGCTGGCATTGTCGCGTCGTGGTTGAGAGAATCAGGATTCTCCGTCACTGAAGGCGTCGGCACGACAGGCGTCGTTGGGGTTCTCCACCGCGGCGACGGACCGGTCGTATGGCTCCGTGCTGACATGGATGGCTTACCGATTACCGAAAACACGGGGTCCGTGTACTCGAGCAAGGTGCCAGGGGTGATGCATGCGTGCGGGCACGATGTGCACGTCACATGTCTCCTGGGTGCCGCTCGTGAACTGTCGCTACGTGATGATTGGCGTGGAACGTTGGTCGTCATCGGGCAGCCCGCGGAGGAAATCGCGCAAGGTGCTGCTGCCATGGTGAACGAGGGAATTCTTGGCCTTGTGCCCCTCCCCGATATTGTGCTCGGCCAGCATGTCTCACCACTACCTGTCGGAACCATTGGATTGACGCCGGGGCCGATGTGGGCTGCAACGGACTCACTGACGATCACGATCTATGGACGTGGTGGCCACGGGTCGCGCCCGGAGACCACAGTGGACCCTGTCGTGATCGCGGCGAT
>JBDKJR010000237.1:0-3595 GCA_039796515.1 Actinomycetota bacterium | reverse complement strand
CGGGGCCGGATGCGCGCGCTCCACCTCGGCCGCCACGAGCGCCGCGGCGGCCTCGGGTGAGCCACCCCCGCCCGCGGCGACGGCGAGCAGATCGAGCGCAAGCCCGACGGTCGGAGGAGGGGGAGCGGCGGCGCGCACGAGGCCGCGCATCCACCGCCGCGCGATCACGACCAAGACGAGTCCCGCGGCCACGGCTGCGGCCCCGAGGGGCGTCGCGATCGTCGCGACGAGGTCGACACCCATGAGCAGCCCGAGCCCCACGGCAACAGCGGGCAGCAGCATGACGATGCGCGCCGTGGCCTGCGGGCCGGCCAGGGCGATGGCAATGTCTCGGCGGGCGGCCTCACGGTCGCGCAGACCGGCGGCGAAGCCGCGCAGCGCAGGAGCGAGGGGCGCGCCGACGACCGCGGCAACGCGCCAGGCTGCGGCGAGGGAGCGCCAGGCGCTCGCCGCGTCGGTCGAGAGGGAGGCCACGGCGCGGTCAATCGCGTCACCCACCTCGACGCCCGCCTCGAGGTGCGCCGCGACCTCGTCCACGAGCGGATCGTCCGCCGCCGCGGCGACGTGCGCCCAGGCGGCGCGCGGCGCGAGGCCCGCCGCAATGAGCACCGCGAGGCGCTGCACGTGCGCGGCGAGCGCAGCGTCGTCGTGAGAGGCCCCGGTCATGACTCCCCCTGGCTCGGCGGCGCGGCCAGGGGCTGCACGGCTAGCCGTTCGCGAGCATCCAGAGCAAAGCGGCCGAGCGTGGCGCGGCGGCCGCCCCCGGGCACGCGCTCAAGGTGAACGATCAGATCGATGCCACTCATCGCCTGCCGCGCGAGCGCTTCGGGAGCGAGCCCGGCGATCATGCCGACCGCTTCGAGTCGAGCGGGAACATCACGCAGAGAGTTAGCGTGCAGCGTGCCCGCTCCCCCGCGGTGACCCGTGTTGAGGGCCGCCAAAAACTCGCGAATCTCGGCGCCGCGGCACTCCCCCACGACGAGTCGGTCGGGCCTCATGCGCAGCGCCTCGCGCACGAGGCGTGCCAGGTCGACGCCGCCCGCACCCTCAAGGTTGGGCTGCCGACACTCCAGGGCAACGAGATGCGGATGCTCGATGGGCGCTTCGGCCACGTCTTCGATGATGACGATGCGATCGGATGCGAGCGACTCGCTCAGCCAGGCCGCCATGAGGGTCGTCTTGCCACTGCCGGTCGCGCCCGTGAAGAGCACCGTGTCGCGCTCATCGAGCGCGGTCTGCAAGACCCGCACGGTCGCGGCATCGAGCCCCGCGTCAGCGAGCGTCACGCGAGACACGCGCGGCAACCGCACCGAGATCGCGGTGCCTCCCCACGCCACGGGCGGCAGCGCGACGTGAACGCGCATGCCGTCGCCCAACCGAACATCGGCGCACGGGGTGGCTTCATCGACGTGCCGACCTCCCGCCGCGATGAGGCCCACGGCCAAGGCGCGAGCGGCGGCGGGCTGTAGCCGCACCCCCGGCACGCGCTGGGCCCCCGCGCCCGAATCGGCCCACACCACCCCATCACCCGTGACGAAGACGTCGGTGGCTGCCGGGTCGGCAACGACGGCGGCGAGAGGTCCGAGGGCGGCGCGCGCCGCCTCCGGGAGACGCCGCTCGAGCATCGCGAGCGGCGGCACGGTGAGCGCGGTTGCCGTCAGTGGCGGGGTCGAGGGCGGCGGGGTCGTGAGCGGGGGTGCTGTGACGCGCGCGGGGCGCGGTGATTGCTGCCGCGGGTCTCGGGGCACGAAGGGCTGCACGCGCACAGGGTGCCCGAGGGTGGGGCGGGCGCGAGGCGAGCGGAGGGCATCCGGGGCAGAAACGACGAAGGCCCCTCTTGGGGAGGGGCCTTCGTGACGCGGTGTTCGGTGAATCGAAAGTCGAGGGCGACGCCCGCATGGGGGGAATCGGGCGTCGCCGCAGCATTGCGGATGTAGGGGGAATTGCGCCGCGATGCCGAAGTCAGGCTTGCTGCTGACGATTTAAGTGTAGGCGGTGGAATCCTCAGGTCAAGCAGATATGCCCCCCATCGTGTCCTCCATAGGGAGGACTCAGCTAAGCGTGCCTCGTGCTGGGGACAGAACGGCCGTGCGCCTGCGCGAACGAGCATCCACCCTGCCGCCACGAGCCACGGCCCTAAGATGACCACTGTTCCCCGTTTATCAGGCGGCAGACCAGGCCAGTCCGCTTCACATCGACCAAGGATGCTGATGTCCACGTCTTCGATTGACAGCCTTCTGCACGAAAACCGCCGGTTTGCGCCGAGCCCCGAGTTTGCGGCGGCGGCCGTGGCCAAGCCCGCGCTCTACGACGAAGCGCGCGCCGATCGGCTCGCGTTTTGGGCGGAACGCGCCCGCGAGCTGCACTGGCACACGCCCTTCACCCAGACGCTCGACTGGTCGAACCCGCCCTTCGCGCGCTGGTTCGCCGATGGCACGCTCAACGTCGCCTACAACTGCCTCGACCGCCACGTGCTCGCCGGCAACGGCGAGCGCGTTGCCTTTTATTGGGAGGGCGAGCCCGGCGACACCCGCACCCTCACCTACGCCGAGCTCACGCGCGAGGTCAAGCGCGCGGCCAACATGCTCGCGGGCCTCGGCATCGGCCAGGGCGACCGCGTGGCGATTTACCTGCCGGTGATTCCCGAGGCCGTCATCGCCATGCTCGCCATCGCGCGCCTCGGTGCGATTCACTCGGTCATTTTCGGCGGGTTCAGTGCCGAGAGCATCCGTGCCCGGGTTGAGGATGCCGATGCCAAGCTCGTCATCACCGCCGACGGCGGCTGGCGCAAGGGCAAGGTCTTTCCGCTCAAGAACGCCGTCGACGCGGGCCTCGCGGCCGCGGAGTCGAACGTCGAGCACGTGCTCGTTGTGCGACGCGGCGAGAACGAGGTCGAGTGGACTGCCGGGCGCGACCTCTGGTGGCACGAGCAGCTCGAGGGTGTGAGCGACGAGCACGAGGCCGAAGCCTTCGAGGCCGAAAACCCGCTCTTCATCCTCTACACGAGCGGCACGACCGGAAAGCCCAAGGGCATTTTGCACACGAGCGGCGGCTACCTGACGCAAGCGGCTTTCACGCACAAGAACGTCTTCGACCTCAAGCCCGAGACCGACGTTTATTGGTGCACCGCCGACGTCGGCTGGATCACGGGCCACAGCTATGTCGTCTATGGCCCGCTCGCCAACGGTGCAACGCAAGTGCTCTACGAGGGCACTCCCGACACGCCGCACCCCGGCCGCTGGTGGGAGCTCATCGAAAAGTACACGGTCACGCAGTTCTACACGGCGCCCACCGCGATTCGCTCGTTCATGAAGCTTGGGCGTGAGATTCCGCAGTCGTTTGACCTCTCGAGCCTGCGCGTGCTCGGCTCGGTGGGCGAGCCCATCAACCCCGAAGCGTGGGTCTGGTACCGCGACATCATCGGCGGTGGCACGACGCCCATCGTCGACACGTGGTGGCAGACCGAGACAGGGGCGATCATGATCAGCGCCCTACCGGGCATCACGGTGACAAAGCCCGGGTCGGCGCAAGTGCCCATGCCCGGCATCAGCGTCGATGTGCTCGACGAGGATGGCGTGCACGTCGGCAAAGAGGC
>JBDKJR010000236.1:0-2998 GCA_039796515.1 Actinomycetota bacterium | reverse complement strand
GAGGGCAAACCCAACCGACTCGCTGAGAACACGACGAGCCCCGAGGCCCTCGAGCGACTCGTGGCGTCGACGCGCGGTGTCGCCCCTGTGCGCGCCTAGCCGCCCTACTCGGGAATCAGTTCCACGGCGGGCTCGGCCCACAACTCCCACAGGCCGTTGGCAAGGTCGGCCCGCGGAGCCGAACGGCCATTGCACGCCACGGCCATGACGACCTGGCGGTCGACCGAGACGCGGAAGTTCGAGAGGTAGCCGCCCCATCGGCCCGAGTGCGAGAGCGTGCCGTCGTCGTTGAGAAAGATGCCGGCGCCGTAACGAGCACCATCGTTGTCGGTGACGGCCCCCGTGGCGTAATCGTCTTTCACGATGTCGCCGTCGCGATACTCATCGCCCCACAGCGCGAGGGCCGTCGGCGTCGTGATGATGCCGGTGTGGCCGTATGCGCTCCACGCGCCCTGCTGAATCGACAGGTCGACCTCATACGACGTCGCGATGTCGGGGCCGAGCAAGGTGGGGGCCAGTTGCATGTCGAGGTCGAGCGGACCGAAGACGCGCGCCTGCAAGAACTCGGGCAGTGATTGACCGCTCACGTTCTCGACGACCGTCGCAAGCAGCACGTAGTGGCTGTTGGAGTAGAAGTAGCCCTCACCGGGCTCGCGGTCGCGCTCACGCGCGATGGCGGCGAGCGTGATGGCCTGATCGGCGACATCGGTGAAGCCGATGCCCTCGCGGTCGAGCTCGATCCAATAGTCGGGCAAACGCGCGGTGTGGTGCAGCAGAGACTCGAGCGTCGTCTCGTCGGCCCAGCGCGGCAGCCCCGAAATGTAGCGCGAGACGGGGTCGCTGAGCGACAGCAATCCATCGCGCTGCAGCAGCAGAATCGCGGTGCCCGTGAATTGCTTCGAGATCGAGGCGATGTCGAAGCGTGTGTCGGTGGTCAGTGGTGTGCCCGAGGCCAGGTCGGCGAGCCCTCGCGCTCCGGCCCAGACGAGCTCGCCGCGCACGGCAATCGCGGCGGAGCATCCCGGAAGCGTTTCGCTCGTGAGGCTCTTGAGCAGCTCGTCGCTCAGGGTTGCTTTCTTGTCGACCGCGATGCGCACCTTGTCGGGGGCGACGGATGCCGCCACCGTCGTGCGCCCCTGGGGCAGCTCCGGCGACGCACACCCCGCGAGCACCGTCGCGAGGCCCGCCACGAGCGCGACCCCGAGGGTCACTCTCGAAGTCAGGCGCGAGCGGCGGGACATCACCCGCTCAGACTAGTTGGCGGCGGTGGGAGTCGCCTCGGGAGCGGTGGCCTCGCCCGAGGGCGCTGCGCCGTTTGAGGTAAGGGCTTCGCCGGAGGGTGTGGCGTCGACTGAGTGCGCGCCGTCGCCCTCGTGCGCCGGGCCGTGGCCCGAGGGAACGGGCGTGCGCCGCACGAGGAACACCGCCGGAATCGTGAGGGTGGCGATGATCGCCCCGGCCGTGAACGCCGCGTGCACTCCTTCGGCGGTGACGGATGCCGTCTCGGCGTCGCTGCCACTGAACGCGGCGGCGATCGAGATGAACAGCGCGATGCCGGCCGCGCCCGCGACCTGCTGAATCGTGCCGACGATGGCGCTGCCGTGCGAGTTGAGCTGCGGCGACAAGGCCGAGAGACCGTTGGTCAGCAGCGGCGTGAACAGCAGCGCGAGACCGAGGCTCACGCCGATATTGGCGACGGCAATGAGCCACAGCGGCGTGAGCGCCGAGAAGAGTGACATGCCCCAGAGCGAGCCCGCGAGCAAGATCGAACCGGGAATGACGAGCGAGGTGGGGCCGACGGCGTCGTAGCGGCGGCCGATCCACGGCGCGAGCAGACCCTGCAGGAGGGCGCCCGGAAGGATGATGAGCCCCGAGATCAACGCGCTCGCTCCGATGACGTCTTGCACGAAGAGCGGAATGAGAATGATCGCGCCGAAGAGCGCCATCGAGGCGACGGTGACGATCGCGATCGACACCGCGAACTGGCGCTCGGCGAACGTGCGCAAGTCGAGCAGGGCGCCGTCGGTGCGCTGCAACACCACTTGCCGCCAGACGAAGAGCGCGAGCGAGGCCAGACCGATGGCGAGAGCGATCCCCGCCGTGGCCGTCGTGCTCGCTGCCTGCTCCGCCGGTTGGCGGCCGGCCTCGCCGAATTCGGCGAGGCCATACACGAGGCCGCCGAAGCCCGGAATCGAGAGCAACACCGAGAGAACATCCAGTCGCCCGGGGCGCAGTTCGCCCACGTTGACCATGCGCACCGCGCCGATCACGAGAGCGGCAATCGCGATGGGCAGCATCGTGATGAAGAGCCAGCGCCAATCTGCGAAGCTCAAAATGAGGCCCGAGATGCTGGGCCCGAGCGCGGGCGCGACCGCGATCACCGTCGAGATGGTGCCGACGACGCGACCGCGGCGCTCGGGTGCGACGAGGGCGAAGACCGTCGTGAACAGCAGCGGGAAGATGATGGCCGTGCCGCTCGCCTGCACGATGCGGCCGAGCAGCAGCACCTCGAAGCCCGGGGCGACCGCGCCAATGACCGTGCCCACCGTGAAGAGCGACATGGCGATGAGGTACATCGTGCGCGTTGAGAAGCGCTGCAGCAGAAAACCTGTGATGGGGATGATCACCGCGAGTGTCAGCATGAACGCGGTCGTCAGCCATTGTGCGAGCGATGCCGTGATGCCCAGTGACTCAATGAGCACAGGAATCGCGACGCCCATGAGTGTCTCGTTCAGAATGACGACGAACGCCGATCCGATGAGCAGGCCGATGACGGTGCGATTGCGCACGGCAATGGCAGCGTCATCGAGAACGGGGGAGGGGGCGGCGGTAGGCATAGGGAGCCCAACCTACTCCCTCGCCGGGACATTCCCACGACGTCGAGGGGCGAGAAGGGGCGAGACGACCCTAGCGCCGCGCAAACACTGCCGACAGCGGGCTCGACCCCTGCAGTAGCAGGTTGTCGGCATCGCAGTTCACGGCCAACTGGGCGCCCTCG
>JBDKJR010000235.1:0-8591 GCA_039796515.1 Actinomycetota bacterium | reverse complement strand
CTCTGCACGTCGTCTGCGACCTGACGATCGCGAGCCGCGAGCACGCCCGCTTCAAGCAGACCGACGCCGACGTCGGCTCGTTCGACGCCGGCTACGGCAGCGCCTACCTCGCCAAACAGGTCGGCCAGAAGGTCGCGCGCGAGATCTTCTTTCTCGCGCGTGAGTACGACGCCGAGCGCGCCTACGCGATGGGAACGGTCAACGCTGTCGTGCCGCACGCCGAGCTCGAGGCGACGGCGCTCGACTGGGCCGAGACGATCCTCACGAAGAGCCCGACGGCCATCCGCATGCTCAAGTACGCCATGAACCTCACCGACGACGGGATGGTCGGGCAGCAGCTCTTCGCGGGCGAGGCCACGCGGCTCGCCTACGGCACCGACGAGGCCGTCGAAGGCCGCGACAGCTTCCTGCAGAAGCGCGCGCCCGACTGGTCGCCCTTCCCCTGGCAGTACTGAGCGGGGTGGATGCTCGCTTAAGATCCTCGCGACCACTCGACGCGTGCAAGGACGGGGTCTATCGGTCACTCGTTGCGGTCGCTTCTTCTGTAGCCGGCAACAACTGACCGATAGGTGCTGTTTGCGCCGCTCTTAGTCCATGTCAGTAACGCACAGCACCGTGATCTCGGCGTTTGCGCGATCGGTTAGAACGAAAGTCCTGTCCCACGCGACGTCGCGGAACCAGGGAGTCCATGCGCTGTCGCTGGTGTCGAGGCGGAAGTCTTCGTATCGCCCCTCAATGAGTGATTCCACGGCCTCCCCGGCCAGGCCCTTCGCGTCGCGGTGGGATCCTTCGAACTTTGCGTAGGCGCCTCCGTCGATTAGGAGGCCCGCCCACATTCCGTCGAGCATCAAGGCTCCATGGCGTTCCTCATGAAGGGTTCCTCGGAAGTTGGACAGGTCGGTGGGAATCTGCAGGGCAGCCAGGTCGGAACGAATGAGGGGATCGTCGAAGAGCACACGGAAGAGCTCGTAGTAGGTGGTCATGTTCCTCGACACGAACCACGAGGCTTCGGCCGGGAAACGTCGCGCCCTCCAGCGGCCAAATTGGTATCCACCAAGGGTGTTGATGCGGGAAAGCTCCCCGAGGAAGCGGTCCATCGCATCATGTCGAAAAGGCCGTGCCTCCCACTCGAACTCTCTCCATGAGGCGATCAGGTCGGGCAGCGACGGGCGCGGCTCACCCGGGTCGATCTGATTCCACGCTCCGCTCATGTTGCGATTCTGGCACCTCGTGCACGGGTGTCCGGATGCTCCCTGCAAGTGCGGCTAGGCCTCGAGCCCCACGCCCACGCGGTCAAGCACCCCGGCAATGAGCATCTCGCGCGCCTGAGCGTCGGGCACGAAGTCGCGCAGGATCACGGCGAGGCCGTGGGCACTCGCTTGCGCGAGCATCATGCGGCTCGACACGCGCTGCTCGTCGACCTCGCCGGGCGGCTCGAGTTCGAGCACGATGTCGCGCACGAGGTCGGCGGCGTTGGGGTCGTCGAGTCGATCGGGCGGCGCCGTCATGGGCATCGACACGAGCGAGAACAGTCGTGGCTCTGCGAGGGCGAAAGCGATGTACGACTCGCCGACTTCGCGCAGTCGGTCGATGGCGGGCTTGCCCGCGGCCGAGTCGAGCCGTGCGAACATGTCGCGCGCCATGATTTCGCGGGCGCGCTGGGCGACGGCCGCGATGAGGTGGTCGCCGCTCGGAAAGTGTCGGTAGACGGCCGCAGCACTCACGCCGCACGCCGCTGCGATGCGGCGCACGGTGACGCCCTCGAGGCCGTCGGCCCGGGCCAGCGCCTCGCCCGCGTCGACGAGCGCGTCGCGCAACGCACCGTGGTGGTAGCCCGAGCGCGTCGACATGTTGACAGTGTACACATCGATGCGCTAGACATAGCGACAGATGTTAACGCCGTAAACACGAGCGGGAGAACTCACGCCCCGCAGCAAGGAGAACCCGCGTCATGAGCACCCGCGAGCAGCGCATCCGTCGCCTGATCGAGAAGAGCGAAGCCGACCGTCGCACGGGCGAGGTGCTGTGGCGCGTCGTCACGCCCGACAGCAGCCTCGACGTCGTGCACGGCGACCTCGACCGGCCGTTCTTCGTCGCGAGCGTCAGCAAGCTCTTCACGACGGTGTGCCTCGCACAATTGCGCGATGAGGGCCGGCTCGACTGGGATGCCCCGATCGCTGGGTACGTGCCCGACCTCGACCTGAGCGGCCTCGCCATGGAGAACGGCCGTGACGTGAGCGGCGAGATCACCGTGCGCGAAGTGATGGGTCACACCTCGGGTCTCGCCGACTTCTTCGAGGGTCCGCGCCCCGACGGCCCCACGACGCTCGAGCGCGCGATGCAGAACGACTTTGGCTGGAGCGAGGCCGACGTCGTCTCGTGGAGCCGCGCGATGCAGCCCGCCCGCCGCGGTCGTGGTCTCTACAGCGACACGGGCTTCCAACTGCTCGACAGTGTGATCACCCGCCTCGACAACCGCAGTTTTGCCGAGTCGGTGCGCGCGCGCATCACCGGCCCCCTCGGTCTCGACCACACCTACGTGTTCACGACCGACACGCTCGATCGTTTCGACGAGATGCCCATCACTCGCTTTGGCGACAACGACCTGCGGCTGCCCCTACTGCTCGCCTCGTGCGGTGGCCAGGGCGGCGTTGTTTCGACCCTGCGCGACGGCGTGACCTTTCTGCAGGCCTTCTTCGACGGTCGCCTATTCACCACGGCTCTGCTCGATGAGATGCTCACCGACTGGCACCGCATCTTCAATCCGCTCGAATACGGCACGGGCGTTATGCGCTTTCGGCTTCCGGCCGTGTTCACGGGCTTTCGCTCGTACGAGTTCCAGGGGCACTCGGGCGCATCCGGAGTCGTTTTCTATCGGGATGCGCGCTCGGGCGTCATCATCGTCGGCACCGTCAACCAGCTCAAGCAGCGCCAGTTGCCCTACCAACTGATGGTGCGTGCGGCAGCGATCGCGGGCTCCTGACCGCACGATCAGCGGCGCGGGGTAGCGTAATCGCGTGACTCGCCCGCTCTCTGTCGTTGACACCGCCGACCCGATGGCGTGCCTCGCCGCCTTGCGCGAGGCGCTCAGCGGCGATGGCGCCGCCGTGCTGTTTCGCGGCGGCGGCGTCAACCCCGTGCACACGGCCCCGCTAACCGTCGAGCAGCGGGTCGCGCTCGTCGTCGAAACGAGCGGCACGACGGGCCGTCCGAAGCGCGTGGCCTTGAGCGCCGAGGCGGTGCTCGCGAGCGCCGCCGCGAGCGAGAGTGCCCTCGGCGGCCCCGGCCAGTGGCTGCTCGCCCTGCCAGTGCAATACATCGCGGGCAGCAATGTGCTTGCGCGTTCGCTCGCGGCCGGCACGACCCCGGTGCCGGTTCCGCCCGGGCGATTGAGCGCCGATCGCGTGCTTGAGGCCGTTGCGGCCATGGATGACCCCACGCGCTACACCGCCCTCGTGCCCGCGCAGTTGAGTCGGCTCGTCGACGAAGCCGAAGCTGATGACGCGCTGCGACGCGCGCTCGCGGGCTTCTCGCGCATTCTCGTCGGCGGCCAAGCGACACCCGCGCCGCTCGTCGAGCGCGCAATCGCGCTCGGGTGGCCGCTCACGCGCACCTATGGCTCGAGCGAGACGTGCGGCGGTGTCGTGTATGACGGCGTGCCCGTGGGGGAGACCCTCGTGCGCCTCTCGGCTGACGGCCGAGTTGAGCTGGGCGGGCCGACCATTGCCGAGGGATACCTCGACGATCCGGAGCGCACCGCGGCGACCTTTGTCGAGAGCGAGGGTCACCGCTGGTACCGCACCGATGACGCGGGCGAGCTCGTCGACGGCGTGCTGCGCGTCACGGGACGCATCGACGACACGATCGTGACGGGCGGTCTCAAGGTGCGGCTGGGCGACGTCGAGCGCATCGTGCGCGAGCAGCCCGGACTCTCCGACGCCGTCGTCGTGGCGGGTCATCACCCGGAGTGGGGCGAGGTGCCCGTCGTCGTCACGACCGCTCGGCCCGCGATTGATGAGCTGCGCCGGGTCGTGGGCGCGACGCTGCCTCCCGAAGCGCGTCCCGACCGCGTCCTGACGGTGGATGCTGTGCCGCTGTTGCCGAGCGGCAAACCCGATCGGCTCGCCCTGACCCGCCGCGCGGCCGCAGGTCACTAAACTCGCGGTCGTGGCCACGACGAAGAAGGCGCGCGCGAAGAAGCCCGCCAGCAAGCAGACCAAGCGCACGAACCCTGCCAAGGCGAGCGCAGCATCCGGAAACCCCGCGAAGGTGCGCCGTGCGACCGCGCGCGATTGGATCGCGGGCGCCCGCCTGCGCACCCTGAGCCTCGCGATTTCGCCCGTTGCTCTCGGAACCGCGATCGCTTACGTGACGCAGGGCTACAACCTCGCGCTCGCGCTGCTGTGCCTCGGGGTTGCGATGTTCTTGCAGATCGGCGTCAACTACGCCAACGACTACTCCGATGGCGTGCGCGGCACCGACGCCCACCGCGTCGGCCCGAGCCGCTTGACGGCTTCGGGCGCTGCTCGCCCGCGCACGGTGCTGACCGTCGCGCTCGTGTTTTTTGCCCTCGGTGCGGCCGCCGGCGTGGCCATCGTCGTTATCACGGGAATCTGGTGGCTGCTCGCCGTGGGCGCCGTCGCGATAGTCGCTGCCTGGTTCTACACGGGCGGCAAGCTGCCCTACGGCTACCTCGGCCTCGGCGAGCTCGTCGCCTTCATCTTCTTCGGCCTCGTCGCGACGATCGGCACGACCTACGTGCAGATTCAGCTCGTGCCCTTCGAGGCCTGGCTCGCGGGCTCGCTTGCGGGGCTCTTCGCCGCGGCCATCATGCTCGTCAACAACATCCGCGATCGTGAACAGGATGCCCGGGTCGGCAAAAAGACGCTGGCGGTTCGCATCGGCGACCTGCCCGCGCGCATCCTCTTCGTGGTCATGCTGCTGGGCGCCTACGGATTCATCGTGCCGTTCGCGCTCATCTACGTGTGGGCGCCCATGGTGTTCTTCACGCTGCTGATCTCGGCACCCGTCGTGCTCATCGTGCTGCTCGCGAAGACGCCCGCCGAGCTCGTGCTCGCGCTCAAGCTCACGTCGCTCGCGGCGCTCACCACGGGCCTCGGCCTCGCGGCGGCGATCGCCTTCTAGGCCACCGTCGCTCAGCGTCGCGGTGCGACACCGAGCGGCAGGTGCAACCGCACCTCGGCGCCGCCACCCGTATCTCGTGCGCTCGCCGATCCGCCATGTGCCTCGATGATCGCGCGCGTGATGGCGAGTCCGAGCCCTGCGCCACCGGCCAGTGCGACGCGCGGTGCCGTGCGCGCGCTCGAACCGCGCCATCCCGCGTCGAAGACGTGGGCGAGGTCGGCCGTCTCGAATCCGGGGCCCTGATCGCGCACCGAAACGGTGGCGAACGCCCCATCGGTATCGATGCTCACGGTCACGGTGCCACCCTCGGGCGAGTGTTCGACCGCATTGATGAGCACGTTGACGAGGGCTCGACTGAACTGCCGCGCGTCAAGTGGCACCGTGACCGCGTCGGCCGCGGAGAACGCGAGCGCGACACCGTTCGCTCGTGCGAGCTCGCCGTACTCGGCGACCACGTCACTCGCGAGGTCAGTGAGCGAGACGGTCTCGGTGTCGAGCGCGAGCGTGCCCGCGTCGATGCGAGAGAGCTCGAAGAGGTCACCGACGAGCGCCTGCAACCGCGTGACGTGCGTGCCCAGTTGCCGGGCGTGCCGCTCGGGCTCGGCCGAAATTCCGTCTTCGAGAATCTCGGCGATGGCGCGAATGCTCGCGACGGGCGCGAGCAGATCGTGGGCGATGCGCGTGACGAGTTCGCGGCGCGCTTGCTCGGCACGCGCTGTGTCGTCACGCGCGCTCAACAACAGGTCACTCGACATCACGAGTTCGGTCTGAACGTCGTTGAGCTCTGCCGTGCAGAGGTCGGTGGGCTCCACGGCTTCGCCCGCACCCAGTCGGCGCGCGTTTCGGCCCAGAGTCCGGGCATCCGTCGACAGCGTTCGCGTCAGCAGAACCGCCACGATCACGGCGACCACGCCGCTCACGGCCGTCACGGTGAGTGCCACAGCCGTGTCGGACTCGCTGATGTACATGCCGCTCGCCGTGAGGGCGATGCCGCCTGCGACCGCGAGCACGGCGGCGACGACGATCACCACGATGTGCACCATGAGCGGCGCGCGGCGCGCGAGCCGCAAAGTGACCGCTGCCGCGACTCCCGTGACGGCCGCCGCGCCCGCTGCCGACAGGATGATCTGGCCGTACTCGGGGCCGGTCATGATGCTCCCTCAGCGCCGAGGGCCGCGGCGTTCAGTCGGTAGCCGACCCCCCACACGGTCGCGATGATCTCGGGCGCCGCAGCGTCGATCTCGATCTTCTCGCGCAGCCGACGGACGTGCACGGTGATGGTTGAGACGTCGCCGACCGTCCACCCCCACACTTCGGCGAGCAACTGCTCGCGCGAGATAGTGCGGCCCGGTCGTCGGGCGAGGTAGCTGAGCAAGTCAAACTCGCGCGCGGTGAGAGCCACGTCGACGCCGTCGAGCGTCGCGGCGCGGCGATCGACGTCGATGCTCAGGCGACCAAGAACGACGTCGCCCACGGATGCTCCTGCCGGGTTCGCCCGACGCATCAGGTTCTCGGCGCGCAGCACGAGCTCGCGCGGCGAGAATGGCTTGGTCAGGTAGTCGTCGGCGCCAGCCTCGAGCCCCTCGATGCGGTGCTCTGGCTCGCCGAGGGCGGTGAGCACGATGATCGGCATCGCAGAGGTTTCGCGCAGTCGGCGCGCCACAGTGAGTCCGTCAACGCCCGGAATCATGCGGTCGAGCACCACGAGGTCAGGCGCGTGGGTCGCCGCACGGGCGAGGGCGGTGACCGAGTCGGGCGCGGTGTCAACGCTCGCGCCCGCCGCCGCCAAGTAGGTCGCGGCGATCTCGAGCAAGGTCGGGTCGTCGTCGACGACGAGAACACGGCGACCGTCAAGCGGACGGTCGCTCGAGCCAGGGGCCGACTTAGCCACCCTGCAGCACGCCCTCGAGGTCAGCGATGGGGTCGTACCAACCCAGGTCAAGAATCAGCGTTTGCAGGGCCTTGTCGGCACCGATGATGACGATCACCCCGACGATCACGAAGACAACGCCCATAGTTCTCCGAAACCAACCGTGCGGGTCAGCGAGCCAGCCGAGTCGCCGAGCAGCGCTGCGGCCAGCAAGGGCGATGAGCAGCAGCGGAATGGCAAGCCCGATGGCATACAACGTGACGTAGAGCAGCCCTTCGGCAAACGAGACAGGCAGCACGGTCGCCACGATGAGTGCGTAGGTCGGGCTGCAGCTGCTGAAGACGGGGCCGAGTGCCGCTCCGGTGAGGATGTCGCCGCCCACTGACTGCCGTTGCACCGAAGCATCGAGTGCTCGATTGCTGCGGTCTCCGAGTCGCAGCGTCGTCGAGACGCGTTCCCACAGGCTCGGGAACAGCAGATTGATGCCGAGAAGCACCACGATGAGCCCCGAGATGACCTGCCAGACCTGCGTCGGGATGCCCAGCAAGATCGTGGTCGCCTTCAGCAGCAGGGTGAACACGACAACACTGACGGCGAGCGATGCGGCAATCACGAAGGGTCGCCAGCGCGCGCGCCGACTCTCGCCGTCCGCCACGATCGACCCGCCGACGATCACCGGCAACAGCGGCAAGACGCACGGAGCCGCAACGGTCAGCACGCCCGCGAGCAGGCTGACGAGGATCAGTCCCTCCATGCCCTGACCCTACGGGGCCGCGGCGATGAGGGCGTCAAGCGTCGTGTCGTTGTACAAAACGCCCTTCGCAAGAACGTCGCCGTCATCGTCGACATAGACGATGGTCGTCTGCAGCGTCACGGCGTACTTCTGCTTCAAGTCGGTTGCCGTATCGAAGTCGACCTTGAAAATCGTCATGCCCGCCGGAATCTCATTGGCGTTGATGTCTTCATCGAGAGCGCGGCACTTGGGGCACCACGACGCGTGGAAGAACAGCACCTTGAGCCCGGGGGTCTCGGCGATCGCGCCGTCGTAGTAGTCGAGGTACTCGCCGGCTTCGGTCGCGACGGGCTCGCCACTCGATCCCGGTTGCGCGCTCTGGGTCGGAGTGACCTCCGGGGCCGGTTCGGCGGCGGGTGCGGTGGCGGCGGGAGGCGTGGTGTCGAATGGTGCAGCGGTGGAGCATCCCCCCAGCCCCACCACCAGGGCGAGCGCTGCCCCCGTAACGATCGTCATTCGATTCGACATCCCAGGCCTCCCTCTTGCGACCGCACCCGCGGCCATCGAGATGACTGTATGTCGGTCACGTGCCGGGCTGCAGTGCGAAAGCCTTACGAGGTGCTTACGGTCGATCGGCCGCGGCGTCTTCTGCCGCCGCATCGGGGTCGGTTGCCGGACGGTTGCGGCGCGCGTGCAGGTCGAGCGCCACGGCGTCGCGCAGCGAGGCGAAGAAGATGTACGACACCGTCATCGCGACGATGCTCGCAATGATCGCGGCCCACCACCAGTCAATGCCGATCGCCAGAAGCACCCCGAGAGAGGCGCCGAATAGGCCGAGGCGGA
>JBDKJR010000234.1:0-2505 GCA_039796515.1 Actinomycetota bacterium | reverse complement strand
ATCGGGCAGGTGCTGGCGAAACTCACCCCTGAATTTCCTGACTTGACGCCCTCGAAGTTGCGGTTTCTTGAAGAGCAGCAGTTGGTGTCGCCCTCCCGCACCGAGTCGGGCTACCGCAAGTTCTCTGCCGCCGATGTTGACCGGCTGCGTTTCATTCTCACGATGCAGCGCGACCACTTCTTGCGGCTCAAGGTCATCCGCGGCTATCTCGACGACATCGAGGCCGGTCGCACGCCGGCGTTTCTGTCGAGCGGCACGGTACCGAGCTCGATTCTGGTGACCGAGCGTCGATACACCCGGGCCGAACTTGTTCGTGAGGTCGGTGCAAGCCCGTCACTGCTCAGCGATGCGGTGTCTGCCTCGCTCATCGCGGCATCAGAGACCTACGGTGATGACGCCGTTCAGGTGCTCAAGGCCCTTGTCGAGCTGCAACGGTCCGGTATTGAACCGCGCCACTTGCGGGGCTTTCGAGCGGCTGCAGAGCGCGAACTGGGGCTCATTGAGAGCGCGTTAATCCCGGTATCGCGCCGCAATGACCCCTCGAGTCGCGCGAAGGCTGCTGAGCTTGCGCGAGAGATCGCCGGTCAGCTCGAAGTCGTGCGATCGAGTCTCATCCGTTCGGCCCTCGGCAAGCTACAGTCATAGTCGGGCCCGACACGCCGACGTGTTCGAGCGGATGTCTCCGATCGGTGAGATGTGGCTCGCTACTCTGAACGGCGTGGCATCAACTGTCACGTTAATGATGAAGGTTAGGTAGGGGTCATGACCGACGCTGACGATCGCTACGACCTCGGGTTGCTGTTCACCGACGGAATGCCCGAGCTCGACGACCAAGCGGGCTACCGCGGTGCCGTTGCGGCTCGCGCAGCGGGCATCTCGTACCGTCAGCTCGACTACTGGGCACGCACCGAACTGGTTGAGCCCACGGTGCGGGGCGCCGCGGGATCGGGCACTCAGCGGCTGTATGGCTTTCGCGACATCCTCGTTCTCAAGCTCGTCAAGCGACTTCTCGACACGGGCATTTCTCTTCAGCAGATTCGCACGGCCGTGAATCAATTGCGCGAGGCGGGCGTCAACGACCTTGCCCAGACGACTCTCATGAGCGACGGTGCCAGTGTTTACCTCTGCACGAGTGACGACGAAGTCATAGACCTCGTGAGCCGCGGCCAGGGCGTCTTCGGCATTGCCGTGGGCAAAGTTCTGCGTGAGGTGGAGAGCTCGCTCGTCGCTCTTGACTCGACCCCGGCTGCCGACCCAAGCGACGAGCTCGCGGCACGCCGCGCAACGCGCGCCTCGTAGCCACTGCACCCCGAGTTCCCGCGCCGTGCGGGTTCGAGAGGCCTAGAGGTTTGAGAACTCGCCCATCTTTGCCGTGCGCATGATGCGCTCGAGCAACTGGTCAAAATTGCGCGCCATCTCTTGAGCGCTATCGCCGGGCCAGACATGCAGCGGCTTCGCGGCACCTTGGGCTTGCTGCAGCGAGGTGCGCTCGGGCAGTTGCGGCGCGAGCACGAGTGGCCCGAACATGTCGCGAAGTTCTTTGATGCGGAACTGGTGCTCGAGCGATTGAACGCGAGCGCGATTGACGATGATTCCGAGGGGCTGCAGCCGGGGCGAGAGGCCGCGGCGAATTTCCTCGATCGCGCGCAACGCGCGGTCAGCGGCGGCGACCGAGAAGAGGCCGGGCTCGGTCACGACAACCACCCGGTCGCTCGCTGCCCACGCGGTGCGAGTGAGGGCGTTGAGCGAGGGGGCGCAGTCAACGAGAACGAGGTCGTAATCGGCCTCAACATGCGCAAGCGCCTCTTCGAGCTTCCAGATTTCGCGGATGCTCGGGTGCGGCCCGTCGAAATTGATGGCGCTCGGGCTGCCAATCATGACGTCAACCGTGCCGGGTCGGCCCCGCGTCCAGCCGCTCTTGGCGATCGCTTGACGCACCGTGCGTTCTTTCGGGGCCGCCAAGACGTCGGCAACCGTCAGATGACCGGCAACCTGAATATCCATGCCGGTCGAAGCGTCTGATTGCGGGTCGAGATCGACGACGAGCGTGCGAAGTCCACGGGAGAAGGCCGCTGACGCCAAACCCAGCGTCACCGTTGTTTTGCCCACGCCCCCCTTGAGAGAGCTGATGCTCAGTACGTGCACGAGTAACGACCCTACCTTCACTAGTGTGGAGAAGCGCGCATGCGCACCGACCTCGGCCCGCCACCACCGGAGCCATGTCGACCCCCGTTCGGGCCGATTCCGAGAGGACACGATGTTTCGGAAGATCCTTGTTGCCAACCGCGGAGAGATCGCAATCCGCGCGTTCCGCGCTGCCTATGAGTTAGGTGCGAAGACGGTCGCTGTCTTCCCCTATGAAGATCGCAACTCCATGCACCGCTTGAAGGCTGACGAGGCGTACCAGATTGGCGAGCCCGGACATCCGGTTCGCGCGTATCTCGACGTTTCTGAAATCATCCGCGTCGCCAAGCTCTCGGGCGCCGACGCGATCTACCCGGGCTA
>JBDKJR010000233.1:0-3130 GCA_039796515.1 Actinomycetota bacterium | reverse complement strand
CGCGGGCGCGCGCGCGGGCCGCCGTCACGCGCTCGCGCGCCGCGGCCGTGGTGAGAGCCCCCGAACCGCCTTCGGTCATTTGCGCCACGCTCACGCGTCGCACGGTCAGCTGCAGGTCGATGCGATCGAGCAACGGGCCCGACAACCGGCTGAGGTAGCGGCGCCGCATGATCGGTGTGCAGGTGCAGTCGTCGTTACCGCCCTGCCCACAGGGGCAGGGGTTGGCGGCGAGCACCAATTGAAACCGAGCGGGAAACCGCGCAGTGGTGCGCGCCCGGTGAATCGTGATCTCGCCGGTTTCGAGCGGTTGCCGCAACGCGTCGAGCACCGCGCCAGAAAACTCGGGCGCTTCGTCGAGAAACAAGACGCCGTGCGCCGCGCGCGAGATGGCGCCGGGGCGCACGAGTCCGCTCCCTCCGCCGACAAGCGCCGCCATCGTGGCGCTGTGATGCGGCGCCTCCAGGGGCGGCCGCGTGACGAGTGACGACCCCAGCGGGAGGCCAGCAAGCGATCGAATCGACGAGACCTCGACCGCAGCATCCGGCTCAAGGTCAGGTAAGAGCCCCGGTAAGCGTGAGGCCAAGAGCGTCTTGCCCGCTCCGGGCGGGCCCAGCATAAGCATGTGATGGCCGCCCGCTGCCGCAACCTGCAGCGCTTCGACGGCCTCGGGGTGACCAATGACGTCGGCGAGATCACCCGTCATCGCCACCGCATCGTCGACCACGGGAGCGACGAGAGCCTCGACCGGCACGGGCTCGAGGGCAGCCCCGTGACCGATGAGCACGTCGCGAAGCGACGCCGCGGCGATGACACGGATGCCCGGCACCAGCCGCGCCTCGTCGCCGTTGCCGTTCGGCACAACGACAGCCCGAGCTCCGGCCCGGCGAGCGGCAAGCACCGCGGGCAACACGCCGGCTACCGGACGCAGCCGACCGTCGAGCGACAACTCACCGAGATGCACGACCCCTTCGATCGCGTCGATGCTGACGACACCGGTGGTCGCAAGAGCCGCAACGGCGATGCCCAGGTCGAATCCCGAACCATGCTTAGGCAGAGCTGCGGGCGAGAGGTTCACCGTCACCTTGCGAGCGGGCAGGTCACACCCCGAGTTCACGGCGGCCGAGCGGACTCGGTCTTTCGCCTCACCGAGAGCGGCGTCGGGCAGGCCGATGATCGTAAAGGCCGGCAGGCCATTGGCAAGGTCGGCCTCAATGTCAACGAGGGCCCCGTCAACGCCGTGGAGAGCCACGGCGAGCGTGCGTGCGACAGGCATCAGCACGCCTGCCGAAGGTGATCGATCGACACAGCGCCTCGATCAACGATCACGCCGATGACATCGATGCGCACGGTTTCGCCCTCGCCCGGGTGTGCCTCACACCAGGCCCCGGCGAGCCGCCGCAGCCGCGCGAGCTTGAGCGGCGTGACGGCATCGAGCGGATGCCCGAAACCCACGCCCGACCGCGTCTTGACTTCGACGACGACGAGCTCGGCACGCTCGCGCGCGACGATGTCGATTTCGCCGATCGGGCATCGCCAATTGCGATCAATGACCGTGTAACCCGTGTTCGTCAGATGCTCGGCCGCGAGGTGTTCCCCGCGGCGGCCCAGCTCGTCTTTGCGTGCCATGTCGCCTCCTGCCCGCGAGGATCGCGGACGGGAGGCGGTGCGCCGGGCACGCGCCCGCCAGCGCAGGCACGCGAGTCTGGGCAGCTCCGATGGGGAGGAGGGGACGAGTGCAGGCGGCGACCGCTCGGGAGGGCATCCCGAGCAGTCGCCCCTGACTAGTGCTGCGCGCTCGACCCGACGGCGACCTCGCGGCCTTCGGCATCACCGTCGCCCTGGCTCGAGCGTCCGGTGTACTGCAGTACCGCCCAAATGATGAGGGTCACGACCGCGAAGATCACCATGACGATGATCCAGAAGGTCATGTCGGCGACGCTCGCCGTCGCACCCTGCGCCGTCGGCAAGACGATGAGAGCGAAGAGCGCCGCGATCACCACGAAGGTTCCGGCCCAGAGGGGCTTCGAATGCCGGAACACATCGTGGCCCGCCAAGAAGCCGAGCGGGAGCAACGAGGCTAGAGCTGCCGTCAGGCCCTCCGCCGCGGTCGCGACCAAGGCATCGTGGATGTGCAACTCGAACCACCCGGGATCGCCGGTCGACACCGCCGTGAGCGCCGAGTACCCGATCCATGCCGCGACCGCGACGCCCGCCACCACGCTCATGCTGAGCACGATGACGCGGGCCCGCACCGCGGCGTCGACCTTGCTCACGAGGTCAAGGCCAATCACGAGACCGATGAGGAAGCCCGGCGAGAACGCCAGCAGTCGAGCGACGATGACACCGACAACCCTAAACAGCCGGGCCACAGGCTCGAGGCTGATGGCGGTCTTAACCTTCCGGACGCGCGCCACGATGGGGTGCCGTCATGGGTATCAGGCTCGATATGCGGCGCCATCGGGTGAGCGCCGGGTGTTGCTCACCGTAGCCCCGCAAACGTTTCTTACGTCTGACGATTTCAGCGCCAACGCATGGCGTCGCTGCTAATGCGTGACGAGCTCGGCATTCTCCTTGGCCGTGTCGTCGTGACCATCCGCCTTGCCGGTGAACTGCAGCACAGCCCACAGCGAGAGCGTTACGGCCGCAAAGCCCGCCATCACGAGAATCCAGAATCCGATGTCGGCGGCGCCTCCGGGGCCCGTACCGGCCGTGGGGAGCACGATGAGAGCGAAGATCGCGGCGACGCTCGCAAAGGTTGCCGCCCAGAGAAGCTTCGACTGTTGGAAGATCGTGTGACCGTGAAGGTAACCGAGAGGCAAGAGAGCCGCGAGCGCTGCCGTCAAGCCTTCTGAGGTCGTGGCGACGAGAGCGTCGCTCACGAGCATCCCCAGCACCGTCGGATCGCCCGTCACGAGAGCCGTCATGATCGAGAACCCGACCCACGCGAGCACCGCGAGGCCCACCATGACGCCGATCGTCGTGATGGTCGCGCGCACGCGGTGCGGAGTTCCCACGCGCGTGAGCAAGTCGAGACCGATCACGAGACCGACCAAGAAGCCTGGCGAGAACTCGAGAATGCGCGCAACGATGACACCAACGACGGCAAAGATGAGTGCTGCCGGCTGCAAGC
>JBDKJR010000232.1:0-2679 GCA_039796515.1 Actinomycetota bacterium | reverse complement strand
GTTGGGGGGGGGGGGTCGCGAACATGCGGTCCATGACGCCCGGCTTCATCGGGTCGCTGATGTACAGGTGCGCCATGGTCGAGTTCTGGCGACGCATCGGCTGCGCATAGTCACCGAGCTTTTGCAGAGCGCTCGCGAGCGCCTCGGGGTCACGCGTCGTGAGCGCTCCCGTTGCGTCGGCGAGGTACTCCCGCTGCCGCGAGACGGCAGCCTGCACGACAGCGGCGACAAGGGGCGCGATGACCATAGCCGCGATGCCGAGCACGAGCATGATGGGGTTGCTGTTGTTGTTGCGGCTGCCGCCCCAAAACGCCATGCGCATGAGCATGTCGGCGATGAAACCGACGGCGACCACGAGGCCGAAGACGATCGTCGAGACACGAATGTCGTAGTTCTTGACGTGCCCCATCTCGTGCGCCATGACGCCCGCGAGTTCGCGGTCGGTCATGAGCTCGAGAAGCCCCGTCGTCGCCGCGACGCTCGCGTGCTTGGGGTCGCGCCCCGTCGCGAAAGCGTTGGGCGCGGGGTCGTCGATGACGTAGACGCGCGGCATCGGCAGGCCCTCGGTGATCGCCAGGTTTTCGACGATGCGGTAGAGCCGCGGGTTGTCGGCCTTCGTGATGGGATGCGCGCCCGCAAGCCCGAGAGCCTGCGAGCCCGCCGCGAAGTACTGCACGAGCGTGTAGAGCGTCGCCCCCACGAGCGTGCCGATGAAGATGGTGAAGCCTCCGCCGAAGTAGTAGTCGGCGAAGAGCCCCAGCAATCCGATGATGATGACGAACAACAGGATGATGAACACCGTGTTGCGCTTATTCGCCGCAATGGCGCGATACACCTAGGCCTCCTGACGAAGGGTCGGGACGAAGGTCGGGATGCGGTGGATCAGAACTGCACGCGCGGCGGCTCAGCGATGGCCGCGGCGTCGGCGACCTCGAAGAAGTCGCGCTCGGTGAAGCCGAGCCCGCGCACGAAGAGCGTGTTCGGGAACTGCTTGATCTTCACGTTGAGCTCACGCACTCCACCGTTGTAGAACCGGCGCGAGGCCTGGATCTTGTCTTCGGTGTCGACAAGTTCGCCCTGCAACTGCAAGAAGTTCTGGCTCGCCTGAAGCTGCGGGTAGGCCTCGGCGACAGCAAAGATGCTCTTGAGCGCGGCCTGCATGTGGCCCTCGGCGGCGGCAGCGTCGGCGGGGCCCTGAGCGCTCAGCGTCTCAGCGCGCGCCTTCGTGACGGCCTCGAAGACCTGCTTCTCGTGCGCGGCGTATCCCTTGACGGCCTCGATGAGGTTCGGCAGCAGGTCGGCACGACGCTTGAGCTGCACCGTGATGTCGCTCCACGCCTCGTCAACGCGAACGTTGAGGGTGACGAGCGAGTTGTACGTAGCCCACAGGTAGATACCCGCGACGACCACGAGAAGAACCAGCACACCAATGATGACCAAGATTTCCATGACCGACAGCATAGAGCCGCCCCGCGCGGCCCGACAGTGGGCGGGCTGGGAGATTGGCCAGCGCGGCGCGCGCGAACCTGGTACCCCGGGTGGGGGTCGAACCCCGCGGCGCAACGCGACGCGCGCGAACGTGGTACCCCGGGTGGGGGTCGAACCCACACTGTGGCGATTTTAAGTCGCCTGCCTCTGCCATTGGGCTACCGGGGCGCTGCGGCCAGCCTACGACGGCTGCGGGATGCTGTGCCGCGGTCGCGAGGCGCGGTGCGCATCCCGAACCGCACAGGTGCCGCGACACACAACGACACCCCGGCCGCGCGAGGCAACCGGGGTGTCGACGGAGTGGACTACGCCTTGGGGCGCGAGGCGAACTCTTGGAAGTAGGCCTGGGGCTTTTCGCGGGCCGAGAGGCTGACGTTGTCGCGGCCGAGGAAGAAGTGGCCGACCCAGCCGCCGACGACGCGCAGCTTGCGCTCCCACATGGGGATCGCGAGGCCGTGGTAGCCGCGGTGCATGAACCAGGCGATGAGGCCCTTGAACGCGATCTTGCCCGACTGGAACACGCCGTAGCCGACGCCGAGTCCGGCGACCGCTCCGAGGTTCTTGTGCACGTACTGCTGGGGCGCTTCGCCGCGCAGAGTCGCCGTGAGGTTCTTGGCGAGCACCTTGCCCTGGCGAACCGCGTGCTGCGCGTTGGGCACGCAGAAGCCGCCCACGCCGCCGCCCGTGAGGTCGGGCACCGCGGCGACGTCGCCGGCCGTCCAGGCGCCCTCGACGACAGCGCCGTTCTCGTCGACGATGCGCAGCTCGGCCTGAGCACGCAAGCGGCCACGCTCTTCGACGGGAAGGTCGGTGTTGCGCACGACGGGGTTGGCCATGACGCCGGCCGTCCAGATGACGAGGTCGCTCTCGAAGCTCTCGCCCGTCGACAGCTCGATGACGCCACCGACGGCGCTCGTGAGCTGTGTGTCGAGGTGCACGGTCGCCGCGCGCTGGGCGAGGTTCTTGAGCACCCAGTGACTCGTCTTGAGCGAGACCTCGGGCATGATGCGACCCATGGCCTCGATGAGGTGAAAGTGGGTGTCGTCGATCGAGAGGCCGGGGTATTCCTTGAGCAGGGCGCTCGCGAGGCTGCGCAGCTCGGCGAAGGTCTCGATTCCGGCGAAACCACCGCCGACCACGACGACCGTCAGCAGGCGGTCGCGCTCGGGGCCCGCGGGCAGCAGCGCCGCG
>JBDKJR010000231.1:0-2639 GCA_039796515.1 Actinomycetota bacterium | reverse complement strand
AGTCGCACGTCGGCAAGATTCTCGCGAAGCTGGGCCTGCGCGACCGCGTCCAGGTCGTGCTCTACGCCCACGACCACGGGCTGTTGCCCCGGCGGTGAGCCGCGCCATGAAGCCCGCCTAGAACCCCAGCTTGCCCAACTGCTTCGGGTCGCGCTGCCACTCTTTCGCGACCTTCACGTGCAGCTTGAGAAAGACGCGGCGGCCCATGAGTTGTTCGATCTCGAGGCGCGCGCGCGTTCCGACCTCGGTCAGGCGCGAACCCTTGTGGCCGATGATGATGCCCTTTTGGCTGTCGCGCTCGACAAAGACGTTGGCAAAGATGTCGAGCACTCCCCCGGGCGACCGTTCGGTCATCTCGTCGATCGTCACGGCGAGCGAGTGCGGCAACTCGTCGCTCACGCCCTCGAGCGCGGCCTCGCGAATGAGTTCGGCCACACGATCAGTCGTCGACTCATCGGTCACGGCATCGTCGTCGTAGAGCGCGGGCGACTCGGGCATGAGAGCGATCACCTGCTCAGCGAGCAGGTCGACCTGCTCCCCCGTGACGGCCGAGAGCGGAATCACGAGATCCCACTCGCGCAGCTCTGACACGGCGAGCAATTGCTCGGCCACCTTCGTCGAGCCGGCGGCGTCGGTCTTGGTGATGATCGCGATCTTGCGCGTGCGCGGAAAGTTGTCGAGCTGCTCGTCGATGAAACGGTCACCGGGCCCAATGGGCTCGTTGGCGGGCACGCAGAAGCCGATGACATCGACGTCGCCGAGGGTGTCTTGCACGACAGCGTTGAGGCGCTCGCCGAGCAGCGTGCGCGGGCGGTGCATGCCGGGCGTGTCGACGACGATCAACTGCCCGGATGCGCGGTGCACGATGCCCCGAATCGCGCGGCGCGTGGTCTGCGGCTTCGAACTCGTGATGGCGACCTTTTCGCCGACGAGCGCGTTGGTGAGGGTCGACTTGCCGACGTTGGGGCGACCGACGAAGGTGACGAATCCGGCGCGGAACGCCGGCTCGTCGGGCTGGGCGGTTCCGCCACGGGGTTTGCGGGTGGTCACTCGGAGTCCTCTCGGTCGCGGTCTCCCGCAAAGGCGGCGCGAGCATCCAGCAGCGCCTGATCGGCTTCGACGAGCACGGTGACGACGCGCTTGCGTCGACCCTCGGTGCGTTCGGCCGTGAGGTTGAGACCGTCGACCGTGACGGTCGATCCGGCAACGGGCAGTCGCCCGAGGTGCTTGGCCAGCAAGCCGCCGACGGAGTCGACTTCGTCGTCGTCGAGCTCAATGCCGAACAAGTCGCCGAGCTCGTCGATGGGCATGCGGGCGCTCACGCGATAGCTGTTCTCGCCGAGTTGCTCACTGTCGGCCGTCTCACGGTCGTATTCGTCGACGATCTCGCCGACGAGCTCTTCGATGAGGTCTTCCATCGTGACGAGCCCCGCGATGCCGCCATATTCGTCGACCACGAGCGCGAGATGGTTCGACTCGAGTTGCAATTGCCGCAGGGCGTCATCGGCTTTCTTCGACTCGGGCACGAAGAGCGCGGGCTTGACGATCTCGTCGATGAGCGCCGTCGCGGCTTGCTTCGGCTTCTCGAAGGTCAGGCGGGATGCGTCGCGCAAGTAGACCACGCCCAACACTTCGTCGGCGCTCTCGCCGACGACCGGCACGCGCGAGACGCCGCGGCTGAGAAACAGGGCCATCGCCTCGGCCACGGTGGCGCCCTGCTCGAGCACGATCATGTCGGTGCGCGGCACCATGACCTCGCGCACGATCGTCTCGTTGAACTCGAAGATCGAGTGGATGAGCTCGCGGTCTTCTTCTTCGAGCACGTCGAGCTCGGTGGCTTCGTCGACCATGTTGAGCAGCTGCTCTTCGCTCGAGAAGCTCGCGCTCGATGGCCGCCCAGGCGTGACGCGATTGCCGATCACGACGAGAGCATCCGCGAGCGGACCGGTCAGCAGCCGCACGCCGCGAATGAGCCAGTCGAACGTGCCGAGCATCGCCCGCGGGTGCGCGCGACCCACCGATCGGGGGCTTGAGCCGACGAGGATGAACGAGACGCCGATCATGATGCCGGCGCTGATGAGCAGCACCCACCACCACTCGGCAATGAGCGTCGCGAAGCCGATCGTCACGAGCACCGCCGCGATGGTTTCGGCGACGATCCGCAAAAAATTGAGGGCGTTGACGTGTGCGCCGACGTCAGCGGCGACCGCTTGCAATCGACGGGGCTTAGAGCGGGTCGAGGCAATGTCGACGAGCTCAGCGCGACTGACGACCCCGAGTGCCGCGTCGAGAGAGGCAAACAAGCCACCGATCGCGACGAGGAGCCCGGCCGCGACGAAGAAGAGCAGGGCTGCGGTCATTGCGAACGACCCCGCTCGGCCAGCGTGAAGCTCACGAGAATGTCGCGCTGAATGCCGAACATCTCTTTCTCTTCATCTGGCTCGGCGTGGTCAAAGCCCAACAGGTGCAAAATGCCGTGCGTTGTGAGCAAGAGCAGTTCGTCGTGCGTGGAGTGCCCGGCCGTTTCGGCCTGCTGAATGGCCACTTGCGGGCACAACACGATGTCGCCGAGCAGACCGGGCGGGGTGGGCTCGTCGTCGCTGCCGGGCCGCAACTCGTCCATCGGAAAGCTCAAAACG
>JBDKJR010000230.1:0-3331 GCA_039796515.1 Actinomycetota bacterium | reverse complement strand
TCGACGCGCTGAGGTCGTCACGAAGCTCGCGGCTGACGACCCGAAGGGTCGTGAGCACGCGGCGCTCGAGCCACTCAAAGTCATCCGGGTCTGAGCCGCCGCGCCACCCGCCCACGAGGTGCAGAAGGCCGTCGATGCTCGGCCGGCGGTCGCGCAGTGCGTTCGCCCACGCTGTGACCGCTGCCTGGTCGGCGAGGTCGACGACCGCGGTTTCGGCCGCTTCCACGTCGGCCAGTGACTCGGCGCGTGAGCCCACGGCCACGACGTGCGCGCCCGCGGCGGTGAGGGCCGCGCAGACCGCGCGGCCGCCCACCCCTCCCGCACCGGCCACCACCACGGTGCGGTCAGCCATCACTGTGGTCACGCAGTGGCGCCAGTAATGCCCGCGGTCGACTCGATGACTTGCGCCATCTTCTTGTGCAGGGCTTCGTAGAACATCGAGAGCGGAAACTCGTCGTCGAGCACGAGGTCGGTGTAGCCCTTGAGCGGGCCGGCGAGCACCTCGTCGCTCAGTCCGCGCGCCCAGTTCGAGGCCGGGTGCGGCGTGAGGGTGCCCGACACGAGCTCGTAGGCCTTGAGCCAGTGAACGGCTTTCGGCCGGTCGATCGAGGCCCAATAGAGCTCGTTGATGGCGTCTGACAAGGCGACAACAACGTCAGGCACGGCATCCCAGTCGATCGCGAGCTGGGTGTCTGTCCAGTGCAGCACACCCTTTTGGTGCATCCACGCGAAAAGAAGCTGACCGCCGACGCCGTCATAATTGCGCACCCGCGTTCCCGTGATGGCGAAGCGGAAGATGCGGTCGAAGATCACCGCGTATTGCACGAGTCGAGCGTGCTGACGCGTGACCTCATCGGTGTCGTCCGCGCGCCAGAGCGCCACGGCCTCGCGGAAGGCCGTGAGGTCGCAGCGCAGTTCTTCGAGCGTGTAGAGGAAGAACGGCATGCGCTGCTTGATCATGAACGGGTCAAACGGCAGGTCGCCGCGCATGTGCGCCCGGTCGTGAATCATGTCCCACATCACGAACGTGCGCTCGGCGAGTGCTTGGTCGTTCAGCAGCTCGCGAGCGTCGTCGGGCAGGTCGAGCTTGGTGATCTCGGCGGCGGCGCGCACGACGCGGCGGTATCGCGCGGCCTCGCGGTCGGCGAAGATGGCTCCCCACGTGAACACGGGCAACTGAGCCGGCGTGCCTTCGGGCGCACCGGCGGGCACGCGCGGCGTGACGGCGACCGATTCGGGAAAGAGCACGGCCGAGTTGGTGTCGTAGCCGGGGGTGAAGTCGGCGAACCGAAGGCCCAGGTAGAGCGCGTTGCCGTAGGCACCCGCCTCGAGCGCCGCGACAAAGTCGGGCCAGATCACGTCGAAGACCACGGCCTCGACGAGTCGATCGGCTGAACCGTTTTGCGTGTACATGGGGAACACGACGAGGTGCGCGACGCCGTCGCGACGCTCGCGCGCGGGGTGGAAGGCGTCGAGCGCGTCATAGAAGTCGGGCACGACAAAGCCACTGTCGACCCAGCGCTCGAAGTCGATCGCGCACGCCGCGAGGTAGTCAGCGTCATGCGGAATGAGCGGCGCGAAGTGACGCAAGGCAGCGGCAATCTCAGCGACGTGGCCCGCGGCAGCGGCGTGGTCCTCGGTGTTCGGGATGCTGCCGTCATGCACCTGCATCGGACGCAGTGCTTCGGCGGCACGCTTGAGGCGCGACCATGCCGGGTCAGCGACGATCTGCGCGCTCGTGAGTGCAGCATCCGTCGCCGCGCGGAGGGCGTCTTCGACGACCTCGGGCTCTCCGATGATGGTGGCGCTGAGCGTCGCGGTGATGTCGGTCATGGTGTCCCTCCTTCGGCGAATCAGGTGAATGAACAGTCACCCATTAGCCTAAGCACGCAACCGTCGCTTGTGGTTGTGATGGGCGCACGAAAGTTGCGTGAACACCCGATATCACGCTCGCAAGCGACGGTTGCGCCCGAAGGAACGCAGCCGCGGACTTAGTTGACCGGGCCGACCGTGTACTGCATTTGAGCGGTGCCGTCTTCGTTCTCGGCCAGGAGAAGAGCGACGTTCCACGTGCCGTTCTCGAAGACGCGCGCCTCCGAGCCATCGCCGATCTGCAGTTCAGAGAGCTGCGTGAAGCCCGCGTTGGTCAGGTCGGTGTATGCCTGCTGGGCTTCGGCGAGGCTTCCGACCTTGATGGCGGCGCTGAAGACGCCTTCTGCGGCGAGCGAGAACACCACCTCGCCCTGCAGGGTCGGAACGTCGGCGGGCCAGCTGTCGGGCAGGGCCGCACCCGAGCCGTCGACGTCAACGTCAACGCCCGTCTGGTCTTCGATGATCTGCTCGACTCCGCCTTCAATGAGGCCATCGGTGAGTTGCTCAAGAGGGTTCGCGAAGCAACCAGAGAGCGTGAGGGATACGCCCAAGGCGAGGGCGGCAACAGCAGGGACGGTGCGACGCATGATGTTCTCCTGTGGTGGGATGGGTCGGATGCGCCGGGGCGCGATCCGATGCTGTATCTCTAGTGTGGCCCTCTTCGCCGTTCGATTCCATGAGTAGTCTCCCCCTGCGAGACACTGTCGACATGGTGGGAGTGTTGATCGGGTTCGCGATCATCGGCGTCGTGATCGCCGTGGGCTATCTCGTTGGCCGCCTGGGCATCCTCGGACCCACCGCAGAATTCGTTCTGGGCCGCCTCGCGTTCTTCGTTTTGTCGCCGGCGCTCCTCTTCACTGTGCTGGCCGCGGCCGACGTCGCGCAGCTCTTTTCGTCGTTGCTGCCGGTCTCGCTCTTGGCCGCCGTGACGAGCATGATCGTCTTCGCTCTCGTGGCCCGATTTCTGTGGCGTCGCGGGGTCGCCGAGACCACGATCGGCTCGCTCGCCTCGGGATACTCGAACGCCAACAACATTGGCCTGCCGATCGCGGCCTACGTGCTCGGCGACCCCGCCTACGTGGCGCCGGTGATCTTGCTGCAACTCGTCGTGTTCGCGCCCATCGCACTCACGATCCTTGACGTCACGACGAGTGGCACTCTCTCCCTCGGCCGCGTGCTCAGTCAGCCCCTCCGTAACCCCCTCATCATCGGCTCGGCCCTCGGCCTTGTGTTCGCGGTCGTGGGCGTCGAGGTGCCCGCGCCCGTCATGGAGCCGCTTCACCTGATCGGGGCCGCCGCGGTGCCGACCGTGTTGCTCGCGTTCGGCATGTCGTTGCACGGTCGTCGCATTCTGCAACCCGGCTTGGGGCGCCGCGATGTCGTGCTCGCGAGCACGCTCAAGCTCGTGATCATGCCCGTGACGGCGTGGGCGCTGGGCGCGTTCGTCTTCGGGCTCGAG
>JBDKJR010000229.1:0-2988 GCA_039796515.1 Actinomycetota bacterium | reverse complement strand
GGAATGTACGCGCCCACATAGCCCGCCGCGGCAGCCGCGATGAGCATTTGGCCGCGGCCACCGATGTTGAACAGGCCGACGCGGAAGGCGAGGGCAACACCGAGACCCGCCGCGATCAAGGGCGTCGCGTTCGCGAGCGTCTCGGTCAGGGGGCGAATGGCGACGGCAAAGTCATCCATGTGCAGGTAGTTGAAGACCGAGCCACGGAACAGCGCCGAGTAGGCACCGGCCACCGCATCCCACATCGCGACGAGCGTGTCGGTCGGCCGCGAGAAGAAGTACGCGCTGGCCTGCGCCACGGCCTCGTCGGTGAGCACGATGAGAATGCCACCGAAGACGAGGGCGAGAAACACCGCGAGCACCGAGATGGCCGCGCTGCCGCCGAAGATCTCTTTGATGATCTGGTTGCTGCGCGGCACCGGGGGCTCGGATGCGTCGCGCCCGGTCTCGTGCGCCACCACCTGCTCGTGAACCGCCTCGGCGGCCGTCTTCTCGTGCGGCTCGGCCGGCGTCGGGTTCTTCGTGTCGTCGCTCATGCGGCCACCTCCGCCGGAGTTTCTCCGGCCATCATCAAACCAAGGACATCACGAGGGGTATCACCCGGCACGATGCCGATGATGCGCCCCCGGTACATGACCGCGATGCGGTCGGCGAGTGCAGCGACCTCGTCGAGCTCGGTCGACACGACAATGACGGGAATGCCCGCGTCACGTGTCGCGACGATGCGCTTGTGCACGAACTCGATCGAGCCAACGTCGAGACCTCGTGTCGGCTGGGCCGCCACGAAGAGTGCCAGTTGGCGGCTGAGCTCGCGGGCCAAGACGACCTTCTGCTGGTTGCCGCCCGAGAGCCGGCCAGCCGCTTGCGTGATGCCTTGCGTACGCACGTCGAACTCATCGACGCGCTCGGTCGCGAATCGCGCCAGCTCGTCGAGCTGCAGGGTTCCCCACTTGACAAAGGGTTCGCCCGTCGAGCGGTCGAGCATGAGGTTCTCGGCGATCGAGAAGGTGCCAACGAGACCGTCTTCGGTGCGGTCCTCCGGCACGAAGCCGACTCCGGCATCCAGCACATCGCGGGTCGACGAGCCGACGAGCTCGGTGCCCTCAAGCGTGATCGAGCCGTGCACCTTCGACTGCAAGCCCATGATGGCTTCGGTGAGCTCGGTTTGCCCGTTGCCCTGAACGCCGGCGATGGCCAGAATTTCGCCGCGGTGCAGGGTGAACGACACGTGGTCGACGAGAACCTGGCCCTGGTGATCGGTGACGACGAGGTCGCTCACGACGAGCGACGGCTCGCCGGGCTTCGCGGCGGTCTTGTCGACGGTCAGCTCGACCGCACGGCCGACCATGAGCGAGGCCATCTCGGCGTTCGTCGCCGTCGGCGATGCCTCACCGACGACCTTGCCGAGGCGGATGACGGTGATGCGGTCGGCGACTTCGCGCACCTCGCGCAGCTTGTGGGTGATGAAGACGATCGAGGTGCCCTCGTCGCGCAACTGACGCATGATGCCCATGAGCTCGTCGGTTTCTTGCGGCGTGAGCACGGCGGTCGGCTCGTCGAAGACGAGAACGTTGGCGTTGCGCGAGAGGGCCTTGATGATCTCGACGCGCTGCTGCACGCCCACGGGAAGATCTTCGATCTTCGCGTCGGGGTCGATGTCAAAACCGAAGCGGCTCGAGATCTCGCGCACCATCGCGCGAGCGGCGTCGAGGTCGAGCAGGCCGCCAGCCTTGGTCTGCTCGTGACCGAGCATGACGTTCTCGGCCACCGTGAAGACGGGGATGAGCATGAAGTGCTGGTGCACCATACCGATGCCCGCGTTCATGGCGTCGCCCGGGCCGGCAAACTTCTGCACGACGTCGTCAAGCAAAATCTCGCCTTCGTCGGCCTGATAGAGGCCATAGAGCACGTGCATGAGCGTGCTCTTGCCGGCACCGTTCTCACCGAGCAGGCAGTGAATCTCGCCCGGCTCGACGACAAGGTCGATGTGATCGTTGGCGGTCAGCGCTCCGAAGCGCTTGGTGATGCCGCGAAGCTCGAGCTTCATGCGCCATGGCCTTCCTGCGCCGGCGAAGAAGCGGCGCTGAATCGGATGCGGGGTACGGCTCATGCGGCTGCCCGAAGCGACCGCGGTGTGCTCGTGTCACCACTGTAGAGGAGAGGGGGAGGGCGAATCTGAGCAAGAAGGCGCGCATCTGAGCACCACCCCCGAACAGACACGGTGCCGCAGAAACGGGCCGGGGGAGGCCAGCAGTTGCTGACCTCCCCCGGATGGAACCGTTGGTATTACTGACCGGGCGATGCCGGCGAGGTGACCTCGATCGAACCGTCGATGATGCCGGCGATCAACGCCTCGACCTCACCCGCGAGCTCCGCGTCAACAGCCGACTCGAAGTCGTGGAACTCGGCAATGCCGACGCCACCGTTCTCGAGCGTGCCGACGTAGGGAGCCGAGTCGAACGAACCCGTAGCAGCACCGGTCACGACGTCGTAGACGGCCGTGGCGATGTTCTTGAGCACCGAGGTGAGAACCAGGTCGGCGATGTCGGGGTCAGACACGAAGATGTCCTTGTCGACACCCATGAGGGCGATCGAACGACCCGAGTCACGGATGGCCTCAGCAGCGCTGAAGTAGATCGGGCCACCGACGGGCAGAAGCACGTCAGCGTTCTGGTCGATGAGACCCTGAGCCGTGGTGAGCGCCTCGGTGCCGGGGGCGAAGCCACCGGTGAACGCGCCGGTCTGGCCCGCGAGGTCCCAACCAAGAGCCTGCACCGAGGTGCCCTTCTCCGAGTTGTAGTACTCAACACCCTGAACGAAGCCATCCATGAAGATGGTGACGGGCGGGATCGGGATGCCACCGAAGGTGCCGACAACGCCGGTCTCCGAGTAGCTCGCCGCAACGTAGCCCGCGAGGAACGCGGCCTCAACGGTGTTGAACTGGATGGGCTTGACGTTCGGAGCATCGATGAACTCGTCGATGATCGC
>JBDKJR010000228.1:0-3435 GCA_039796515.1 Actinomycetota bacterium | reverse complement strand
TGAACACCGGCGGGCCCGCGATCGCGCTGTGCCTCGACGGTGCGCTCACAATCAACGGCGCAGGCGGCGCGGCTCTCGAGCTCGCGCGCGGGCAAGCCGCGTTCGCCGACGAGGCCGCGCTGCGCCTCGTGGGCGCGGGGCGTGCGGTCGTCGCGACGGGGGAGCACCCGCGGGGCTGAGCCGGGCATCCGGCCCCCCAATAACCCGGTCGGGTACCCTGGAGGCACCGCAGCCAGGGGGGTGTGCAAATCATGGGTGTGTCTCGACCGCGGGGGCGTTCGCGTGTGATCGTGAGTGCCATGGCGCTCGCCCTCACGGCCTCAGCGATCGTCGCCGGGTCGGGTGCAGCTCCGGCGCTCGCCGCCGATGTGCCGATCGCGCCTGCCGCCGCGGCCACGAGCGCTGACCGCATTGCCGGAGCCGACCGCTACGCCACGGCCGTCGGTGTCTCGCAAGCGGCGTTCTCCCCGGGCGTCGAGCGAGTGTTCATCGCGAGTGGCCTCGACTATCCCGATGCCTTGTCGGCAGCTCCTATCGCGGCAGCACTCGGTGCGCCCCTGCTGTTGACGGCGACCACCTCGCTTCCGCCCGTGGTCGCGACCGAGCTCAGTCGTCTCGCTCCCACCGGCGAGGTCGTCATTGTTGGGGGGCTCGGGGTGGTCTCGGCCGCCGTCGAAGCGCGCGTGCGCGACCTCGGGTACACGGTCGTGCGCGTACAGGGCGTCAACCGCTATGCCACCTCGCGCGCGATGATCGAGCGCTATGCCGCGGCGAGTGACACGCTCTATCTCGCAACCGGACGCAACTTTCCCGACGCGCTCGCCGCCGCGGCCGCGGCCGGCTCAATGGGTGCGCCCGTGGCCCTCATCGACGGCAACGGCGCTGCGCTCGATGACGCGACGCTGCAGCTCATTGCCGATCGCGCGGTCGAGTCGGTGCTCATCGCGGGCGGCGTGGGCGTGGTGTCGAGCGCGATCGAAGCGCAGCTCGTTGACGGCGGATACAGCGTGCAGCGGCTCGCGGGAGCCAATCGCTACGAAACCGCTGTCGCCATCAACACCTTTGCCTTTCCGACGGCGAGCCGAGCGTTCGTCGCGACGGGAGCCGGGTTCGCCGACGCGCTCGCCGGGGCCGTCTATGCGGGTATCGAGGGTGCGCCGTTGTATTCGTCCTCGCCCGACTGCCTGCCGAGCGGCACGCGCAGCGACATCGTGGATCGAGTGCAGGCGGCGCGGGTCACCTTGCTCGGGGGAGTGGGCGTGCTCGGCCCGCGCGTGCAAGCACTGCAGTCGTGCACCACGGTTGCGGACGATCGGCGCACGAGCGAGGCCGAACTCACGGCCGCGTTGCAACTGCGCCTGCGCACGCTGCCCGGAACCTATTCGGTGAGCGTGCGCGAACTCGAGGGGCTGCAGGCTTCGGTGAGCATCCGGGGCGCCGTCGCTCAAGAGCCGGTAAGCGTCATCAAGGTCTTCGTGGCCTACGCGGCGCTCGACCGCATCGAGCGCGGGCTGCTCAGTTTCACGACGTTAACGCGGTCAGGGGTCAGTGTCGGCGAGTGCATGCGCGTCATGATTCATATCTCTGACAACTATTGCCATCACGACCTCGTGGCCCTGCTCGGAGTGAGCGCGCTCTCGGCGCAGTTGCGCGCCGAAGGGTATGTGAGCACGGTCTACTCCGGTGCGGGAACCACGAGCGTGCCCTACTCGAGCAAGCTGACGTCGACGGATGACCTCGCCCTGTTGCTCAGTCGCCTCAACCGTGGCGAGCTGCTCAACCCCGAGTTGACCGCCCACTTCATGACCCTGCTCGAGACGCAGTTGTGGCGCTCGAAGATCCCTTCGGGCGTCGAGGCGGGCGTGCCGGTCGGCAACAAAACGGGTTCGGCCTGGTCTCAAGCAGGGTGGTTCCACTCAGATGCCGGCATCGTCTCGGCCCCATCGGGTGACTACGTCATTGCCGTGCTCGGCAGCGGCGGAGCCACCGAGGTCGGCGTGCGCGAGATCAGTCGTATCGTCTACGAGCACTTCAACGGCCCCATCACCACGCCGGGTACGTTCAGCGAACTCAACGGGCGCGCCCCGGGGGCCACGACTTACTACCGCTCGGCGAGTACGAGTACGCCGTTGGGAACGATTCCCGCGGGCACCGTCGTCGCGATCGACTCGAGCGTGCGCACGTGGTACCTCGTGTCGTACAACGGCGAGTGGGTCTACGTGCGCTCGTCGACGCTGGCCAACGCGGTCGACTACCCTCGCAGCGGCTGACCACGGCGTTGCCTCGGCGCACTCTTCGCCCCTCGGGCCGTAGCCTGTCAGCATGACCTGGCTAGTGACCGGCGGCGCCGGCTATATCGGAGCGCACGTCGTGCGCGCCCTCACCGCGGCGGGCATGACGCCCGTCGTGCTCGACGACCTATCGAGCGGGCACGCCGAGTTCGTTCCGGAGGGCGTGCCCTTCGTGCGGGCATCCATTCTCGATGCGGGCGCGGTGGATGCCGTAATCACCGACCACGCGGTCACCGGCGTCATTCACGTGGCGGGCTTCAAGTACGCGGGCGTGAGCGTGCAGCGCCCCCTGCACACCTACGAGCAGAACGTCACGGGCATGATCACACTGCTCGAGTCGATGCAGCGGCACGGCGTTGACCAGTGCGTGTTCTCGTCGTCGGCTGCGGTCTTTGGTGCCGTCGATGTCGACCTCGTGACCGAAGACGTGCCGAAGAACCCGACCTCGCCCTACGGAGAGTCGAAGCTCATCGGCGAGTGGCTGCTGCGCGATCAAGCCGTGGCTGCCGGGCTGCGCCACACGAGCCTGCGTTACTTCAACGTCGTCGGCTCGGGTGACCCGGCGGTGCGCGACACGAGCCCGCACAATCTCTTCCCGCTCGTGTTCGACGCGCTCGTCGAGGGCCGCGTGCCGCGCATCAATGGCATCGACTACCCGACCCCCGACGGCACGTGTGTGCGCGACTACATTCACGTCGCCGACCTCGCTCTCGCGCACGTCGAGGCCGCGCGGCGCCTCGAGGCGGGCGACGCTATCGAGCCCGCCTACAACCTCGGCTCGGGCGACGGCGTCTCGGTGCGGCAGATGATGGATGCGGTGGCGGCCGTGACGGGAATCGACTTCGTCCCCGACGTCAGCGACCGTCGCCCGGGCGACCCGCCGCGCATTGTGGCGAGTGGCGAACTCGCCGCGCGCGACCTCGGCTGGGCGATGCGGCACACGCTCGCCGAGATGGTGGAGTCGGCGTGGGCGGCGCGGAGGGCATCCGCCGCCTGATCGCGCTCGAACCTTTTGCTTAGGGGATTCTCCCTATCCCAGCGGGAGGGCGCCGCTCCGTAGCGTGTCGGCAGTAGTGATTCCCGACCGCTGAATGAGGCCCCATGTCTGCGCGCACCGTTTTTCGTCGAACTCGTACCCTGCGAC
>JBDKJR010000227.1:0-2866 GCA_039796515.1 Actinomycetota bacterium | reverse complement strand
GGAATTCCCGCAACCTCCCGCCCCCTCGATCGCGGCGAGGGCCGCACGGGGGCCGACGGTTTCGTCGTCGACCCCGCGATTCACATCTGATGAGCGCGCTCGGCCGCCTCACCTCCCTACTTCCGAGGCGCGCCGACTACGCGATGCTGCGGCGCACGTGGAAGGGCGACCTCATCGCCGGCCTCACGGTCGGCATCGTGGCGCTGCCGCTCGCGCTGGCGTTCGGCGTGAGCTCGGGCGCGGGTGCTGACGCGGGGCTCATCACGGCCATTGTGGCCGGGCTCGTCGCCGCCGTGTTTGGCGGCTCGAACATCCAGGTCTCTGGTCCGACCGGGGCGATGGTCGTCGTGCTCGGTCCCATTGTCGCGGCGCAGGGCGCGGGGGTCGTGGCGCTCGTCACGATCATGGCGGGCGTCATGGTGCTCATCGCTGCGGTGCTGCGGCTCGGTCGCGCGGTCGCGGTGATTCCGTGGCCCGTCATCGAGGGCTTCACCCTCGGCATCGCGGTCATCATCTTCTTGCAGCAGGTGCCGTCAGCCCTCGGGGCTCCCGCCGGGCCGAGCACGAACTCGCTCGTCGCCGCCGTGCAGACCATCGCGGCGACAAACTGGGCTGGCGCTCTCGTTCCGCTCGCGATTGTCGCGGTCGTCGCGGTCATCATGGTGCTCGCGCCCCTCGTGCGGCCCTGGGTGCCGGGCTCGATCATCGCGATCGTCGTCGTCACGGTCGCGGCGACGGGGCTCGCGCTCCCGGTTGAGACGATCGGCACGTTGCCCGCCTCGCTTCCGGCCCCCGGCCTGCCGAGCCTGTCGGGGGTGGATGTCGCGGCCCTCCTGATTCCGGCCGCCACGATCGCGGCGCTCGCCGCCATCGAGTCCCTGCTCTCGGCACGCGTCGGTGCGTCGCTCGCCGACACGGGCCGCCTCGACCCCGACCGTGAGCTCGTGGGTCAGGGGCTCGCCTCCATCGCCTCGGGATTATTCGGGGGCATGCCCGCGACGGGTGCCATCGCCCGCACCGCCGTGAACGTGCGGGCCGGCGGGCGGTCGCGGGTTGCGGCGATCATCCACTCGCTCGTTCTCGTCGGCGTCGTGTACCTGGCGAGCACGATCGTCGCGACCATTCCGCTCGCGGCGCTCTCGGGGGTGCTCATGGTCACGGCCGTGCGCATGGTCTCGGTGCCGACGGTGAAGCGCATCGTGACGGCCACCCGGTCTGACGCCCTCATCTTCGTCGCCACCGCTGTCGTGACGATCGCGTTCGACCTCATCATCGCTGTGGGCATTGGCATTCTTGCGGCGGGCATCATCGCGTTGCGCACGCTCGCGGCCTCGAGCGGTGTGATCCGCGAGCCCCTGCCGGGCGACCCGCTGCCGGGTGATGAGCGCATCGCGCTGTTCCGCCTCGACGGAGCGCTCTTCTTCGGCGCCGCCGAGCGCCTGACCGATGCCATCAGCGAGACGGCGGGGGCGAGCGTCGTGATCGTGCGGCTCTCGCAGATTCGCGACCTCGACGCGACGGGCGCGCGGGTCATCGTCGAACTCATCGAGGGGCTCGAACGCCGCGGCATCACCGTCATCATCAAGGGCATTCAAGAGCGGCACCTTCGGCTCGCGACCCGCGTCGGCGTGGTGGGTGCGCTGCGGCACCCCAACCACCTCGTCGCCTCCCTCGATGCCGCCGTCGAGCACGCCCGTTCTCACATCGCGCGCGAGCAAGCGGCAGGCACGGTCTCGTAGTCGACGACGACGCCCCGCCACGCTTTCCTCTCGAGGAAGCAGTTCTGGGGAAAACGGCGACCGGCAAGGCCGCCACCCTGGGATGCTCCGCTCGTGTCGAGCAAACTGCGAGCGGTCATCTACGTTGACGGCTTCAACCTCTACCGCCAGAAGCTGGAGCACCACCCCGACACCAAGTGGCTAGACCTCCAGCGCATGTCCGAGCTACTGCTCCCCACCCACGACATCGTCGGCATTGAGTACTTCACGGCACTCGTCAAGCCGGCGCTCGGTACTGACTCAAAGGCTCCCATCCGTCAACAGACCTACCTGCGAGCGCTCGCCTCCCTGCCCACACTTCGCCAGCACTTCGGGCAGTTTCGTCACGATTCGCGACGGCTCCCGGTGATCCCCATCGAGCTCGACGAGAAGGGGTTGCCGCGACATGTGAAGGTGCGAAAGACAGAGGAGAAAGGCTCAGACGTCAACCTCGCCGCGCGAATGGTCGTTGATGCGAGCCGCGATCGAGCCGACGCCTACGTTCTTGTGTCGAACGACTCCGATTTCGCTGACATGCTCGGCCTATTGAGGAACGAGCTGGGGGCACGGTTCGGGCTCTTCTCGCCGGTCGAGTCGCCGGCTGCGCGTCTCTTGCAGCAGCAGCCTTTGTTCATCAAGCCAATCCGCAGAGCTGTGTTGCTCGCATCGCAGCTACCGTCGGCCGTAGTGACACCCGATGGCAACACCGTCCACAGGCCCGCCGAATGGCAGTGAGCCCGATGTTTGTCGGTGCGCAAACGAAAACAGGGGCCCCCGGAGGGGCCCCGTACCCGTTGGCCGAAGCGCCCGGGGGAGTAATGTCACGTTACCACCGTCGGCCGTCGGTGGTTCAGCTCTTGCACAACAAGACAGGGCAGAACGTGATGCTCCGATCACAGTCACGACGTGCTTTCGCTACTGTCGGTGCGCTAGTCGCCCTGGGCGCGATTACCGGCTGTGCGATGTTCTTTCCGTCACGCCCTCTCTCTGATGCGATTCACATTCGCAACTCCCCTGACTCGGTTGACTTCATGTTCTGTGGCACCACAACGGTCGATCTTCAGCTCCTGAGCCGAGGCGTTTTCCGGGGCGAGCGAGTTGGCCTTTCG
>JBDKJR010000226.1:0-3973 GCA_039796515.1 Actinomycetota bacterium | reverse complement strand
CCCCGCGCCCCGAGCGCGGCGGGCGCGCGTCGCCGGCGACGTCGAGTACCCGGCACCCCGAGCCCAGCCCAGAGACAGCCCCCGAGGTGGTGGCGACCGCCAATCGGCGACTCGCGGCACGAAACCGCCTCGTCGCGGGCGGCGTGGTTGTCGCCGCCCTCGCGGTCATTGCTCTCGGGGTCACTGCGACGCTCGGCGCTTTTCAGGGCAACGATCAAGAGCTGCCCCGTGTGAGCAATGTCGATGCGGTGCTTGACGGAACCACGGTCGTGTTTTCGTGGAACGACCCTGGACTTCAAGCAGAAGACAGCTACGAGGTAACCGTGGCGGGCGGCGCGCAAACCTTCCAACGCACGACCGAGTTTGCGGTTGCTGCCTCAGCCGGTGAGCGGGTGTGCATTACCGTTCGGGTGGCTCGAGACGGCCGCCTCGGGTCGGCGAGCGACGAAAAGTGCGCCGAGGTCGCGTCAGGATGACGTGGTGATTCGAGGTTGGATCTCGCGCAACGGGTCCGCCGCTCTCACGACCGTGAGCGGCGGGGTCGTCGCGGCGACCCTCGTCACGCTCGCCATTGTGTACCCCGGTTTCGACGCACAGCGGCTCGATCTCAATGACGGCGCCGTGTGGGTGGTCAACGGCGAACGCCAGGCGGTCGGCAGGGCGAACCTTCAGGTGGGGGAGCTTGATTCGGTCATCCCGGGTGAAGGCTCGCAGTTAGCCCTCGTGCAACGAGGCTCCGACGTCATCGTTGTCGATGCCGACAATGCGACGGCCGAGGTGATTGATACCGCTCGATCGCTCGTGGTCGAGTCGGTTCCCATGCCCCCTGACGAGCCCAGTGTCATGTTCTCGGGTGAGAGCGTCGTCGTGCACAGTCAAGGCACCGGCCAAACCTGGGTGACCCCTCGTGGCGCCTTCACCGACTTCGACCCCGCCACGATTGCCGCCTTTGAATTTGGGCCCGACAGCGTCGTAGCGTCGACCGACCGCTACGGTCTCGTTGCGGTGTCGCCGGGTCTCGGTGAGGTCTATCGCGTGGCCCCCGACAGTGTCGGCCGCGTCTCGAGCACGACAGCGATCGACGTGGGCCCGGCGGCCGAGTTGCAGCTCAGCATCGTGCGAGAGCGCTGGGTTGTGCTCGATGCGCAAACCCGGCTGCTCCACAGTGAGTCGGGAGTCATCGACCTGTCGGCGATCATCGGTGGCGCAGATGACCCGCGCCTGGCGCTCGCGAGTGATGACGCGTCCGAGGCGCTCGTCGCCTACCGCGGTGGCCTTGTTTCGGTTGCTCTCGACACGGGCGTCATCACCGAACTGGTGACCGGCCGACAAGGGGGCGCCGCTGCGCCCGTGGTGCTCGGCGATTGCCAATACGCGGCCTTTGCCGACGGGATTGCGTGGCGTCGGTGCGCCGGCGAGGTGCGCGAGCTCGCACTCGATGCCGTGCCGGCCGCGGCCGACTTGCTCTTTGTCGTGCGCGACGACCGCGTGGTGCTCAACGACGCGCGTGCTGGCTCGGCGTGGGCCGTGCAAAGCGATGGTCGACTCATCGATAACTGGGACGACCTGATCAGCCAAAAAGAAGACGATCGCCAAGAGCAGCTTGACCAACTCGACACTCCGCCCGAGCTTGAGCGGACCCAGCAACCGCCTGTCGCCACCGACGATGAGTTTGGCGCGCGGCCGGGCCGGGCAACCGTCATTCCTGTCTTGCTCAACGACACCGACCCCAACGGTGACGTGCTCGTGATCTCCGATGTTTCGCCGATCGATGCCGCCGTGGGACGAGTCGACATCATCGGCAATGCCCAGCAGGTACAAATCACGATCGCGAGCGGTGCGAGCGGCCAGGTGTCGATTGAGTACACGATCACCGAGGGTCGTGGGGGAGCTGATTCCGCCGTCGTGACGGTGACCGTGCGGCAAGCCACCGAGAACTCCGCCCCGATCCAAGTGCGCGCGAGCAAGACCACAGTCGCGCAAGGGGGAACCGCCACGGCCTCGGTTTTGGGCGAGTGGGTCGACCCCGATGGTGACCCGTTCTACGTGGAGTCGGCCAGCATCCCCGCCCCAGACAGGGTCACCTTCCGCCCCGATGGTCGCGTGACGGTCGCCGAAGCGGGAGGGGTCGGCGTTCTCCGCACCGTGTTGTTGACGGTGACCGACGGCCGCGCGAGCGGCGAGGGCACGCTTGCGGTCACCGTGCGCCCTGCCGGTCAAACACCCATCATCGCCGAGCCCTTCGTCGTGCTCGCGTACGCCGGTCAAGAAGTGCGCATCGAACCGCTCGTGCACGTGCGCGGCGGCACCGGCACGATTCGCCTCAGCGCCGTTCCCGAGAAGAGTGACGTGACGATCACGCCCAACCTCGATCGCGGCGTGTTTCGGTTCTCGAGCGACGAAGTACGAACGCACTACCTCGAATACGTGGTGACCGATAATGCGACAACCGCGACCGGAATCATTCGGGTGGATGTCGCCGCGCCGCCCGCCGCCGGCTCTGCCCCGATCACGGTGCCCAAGACCGCCTTCGTGCGAACGCTCAGCAGCTCGACGGTGTCGGTAGCCACGGTCGACATCGATCCCGGCGGCGGAGTTCTCGTCGTGACCGGAATCGTCGCCGTCTCGCCCGCGAGCGGTATTCGCGCCGAAGTGCTCGACCAGCGTGATGTGCGCGTGTCGCTGACGCGCCCCCTCGAGGGCCCGCAAACCGTGTCGTATCGCATCAGCAATGGGCTCGCCGAGTCGACGGGCACGATCACGGTGATCGAGATTCCGCGACCCGACCGACTGCAGCCTCCCGTCGCGAACGACGACGCGATCACCGTGCGCGTGGGTGATGCCGTGACGATTCCGGTGCTGGCGAATGACGAGCACCCCGACGATGAGCCCATCACGCTCTCGCCCTCGCTCGTTCAGGGTCTGACGGGGGAGTCGGGCGTGCTCTTTGTGGCGGGCGACCAATTGCGTTATCTCGCCCCTGACCAGCCGGGAGACTTCACCGCGGTCTATGAGGTGCTGGGTCCGCTCGGCGAACAACGTGCGCAGGCCAGCGTGCGCATCAGCGTACGCGAGGCGAATGAGGCCACGAATCAGGCGCCCATTACGCGAACGGTGACCGCGCGCGTGATCGCGGGCGACACGATTCGTGTGCGCATCCCTGTCGACGGAATGGACCCCGACGGCGACTCGGTGCAAGTCATTGGTCAAGAGTCGAGCCCCGAAAAGGGCGCGGTCATCGATACGGGCATCGACTACCTCGATTACCAAGCGGGCAGCTACTCGGCGGGCACCGACGAGTTTCGCTACACCGTGGTCGATGCGCTCGGCGCGCGGTCGTCGGGCACCGTGCGCATTGGCATTAGCCCTCGACTCGAGGGTGCTCGCAACCCCGTGGCGAACGACGACCAGGTTCTCATTCGACCGGGCTTCACGGTTCTCGTGCCTGTGCTCGATAACGACACCGACCCCGATGGCTCACCCCTGACCGTCACGGGGGTCGAGGCCAACGCTGCGACTGTGTCGGCGGAGGTGGTCGACGGGCAATTCGTGCGCGTGCAGCCCCCGACCGAGCCGGGGCAGTACGGCCTCGTCTACCAGATCGAGAACGCCCTCGCGGGGGCTTCGCAAGCCTTCATCACCGTGACCGTGAGCCCGGATGCCCCGCTCTCGGCACCCGTCGCACGAGACACCGTGCTCTCGCTCACCGACATCCTCGATCGTGAGGAGATCGACGTCGATGTGCTCGCTCGCGTGTTCTTCGCCGAGGGCGAGGTCGCCGACCTGGGCCTCGAACTCGTGTCCGGCTATGAGTCGGGAGCACGCATCCAACCTGATCGCCGCATTCGCGTGGTCGTGGGCGAGCAGCGACAGATCATTCCCTTCCAGGTGACGCACCCCTCTGACCCGAGCGTTCGGTCGACGGCCTTCATTTGGGTGCCGGGAACCGATGACGCCTTGCCGCAGCTTGATC
>JBDKJR010000225.1:0-6086 GCA_039796515.1 Actinomycetota bacterium | reverse complement strand
GGAAGCGGTCTTCGAAGACCCGTACATTCTGATCGTCAACGGCAAGATCTCGGCCATCAAAGACCTGCTCCCCGTCGTCGACAAGGTGATCCAGAGCGGCAAGCAGCTGCTCATCATCGCGGAAGACGTCGAGGGCGAGGCCCTGGCCACGCTCGTCGTCAACAAGATCCGTGGCATCTTCAAGTCGGTCGCCGTCAAGGCCCCCGGCTTCGGTGACCGCCGCAAGGCCATGCTGCAAGACATCGCAATCCTCACCGGCGGTCAGGTCATCAGCGAAGAGGTTGGCCTCAAGCTCGAGAACGCGACGCTCGACCTCCTGGGTCGCGCTCGCAAGGTCGTCATCACCAAGGACGAGACCACGATCGTCGAGGGCGCCGGCGAGGCCGAGGCCATCGCTGGTCGCGTGAAGCAGATTCGTGCGGAGATCGAGAACACCGACTCGGACTACGACCGCGAGAAGCTGCAAGAGCGCCTCGCCAAGCTCGCGGGCGGCGTCGCCGTCATCAAGGCGGGTGCGGCCACCGAGGTTGAGCTCAAGGAGCGCAAGCACCGCATCGAAGACGCCGTGCGCAACGCCAAGGCGGCCGTCGAAGAGGGCATCGTCGCCGGTGGTGGCGTCGCGCTCATCCAGGCCGGCAAGACGGCGTTCGAGTCGAAGGAGCTCACCGACCTCGTCGGCGACGAGGCCACCGGCGCGAACATCGTCAAGGTTGCCATCGACGCTCCGCTCAAGCAGATCGCCCTCAACGCGGGCCTCGAGCCCGGTGTTGTCGCCGACAAGGTGCGCCACCTCGAGGTCGGTTTCGGCCTCAACGCGGCCACGGGTGAGTACGTCGACATGCTCGGTGCCGGCATTGCCGACCCGGTCAAGGTGACGCGCTCGGCTCTGCTCAACGCGGCGTCGATCGCGGGTCTGTTCCTCACGACCGAAGCGGTTGTCGCGGACAAGCCTGAGAAGCACGCGGCGCCCATGGGCGACCCGAGCGGCGGCATGGACTTCTAAGTCCGCGTCACCGCGCGCGGGCATCCCGCAGCGCACACGAAACGGGGCGGTTCCCTTGAGGGAGCCGCCCCGTTCTGCGTCTGCGGGTTGTACGTCTGCGCGCTCTGTCTTCAGCTTCTGTGGCTGCAGGGTCGGTGGGCGCTGCGTCGGGTGCTGGGCTTAGGGGCGCGCCGCGAGTTGCTCGAAGACGAGGGTGTTGCGGTCGTAGGCGCTCAACACCTCGCCGACGACCCGCTCGGCTTCGTCGGCCGACCAGGGTGCGGCGTCGAGCTGCGCGCGGTAGGCGTCTTTGAAGGCCCCCAGGTCGGCGATGTGCTCGAAGCGGTAGAACGACGCACCCGCGTCGCCCTCCTCGGCGCTGAAGCCAAACTGGCGGGAGACCACGCGGCCGATGTGCAGCCCTCCCGACAGGTCGCCGAGGTAGCGCGTGTAGTGGTGGGCGATGAATCCCGCCGGCCACTCGGTGGCGACCTCGCGAATGCGGGCGGCATAGTCGAGGGTTGCCGGCACGAGCGCGAGGCGATCGCGCCACGACTCACCCAGCAGCGCCGTGAGGTCGGCTTCGAGCGCGGGTAGGCGCGTGAGGGCATCCGACAAGAACGGTGCAACGAGAGGATGCTCGCGCAACGCCGCGGCGCCCTCCTCGAGTGCCTCGTAGATGGCCCAGTGTTGGGCGACCAGCGCCGTGTAGTCGTCGAGCGTTGCCCGCCCCGCCATGAGGTCGGTCATGAAGCTCGCGCTTTCGCTTGACCCGTGGTGTGCGCCACTGCGTTCGCGGACGAGCCGCGAGAAGGGTAGGTCTTCAATGGTGGTGTGGACAGGGGACAACGGGGCGCTCCTTGCAGATGAGGTTAGCCTAACCTTACTGCCTGAAGCGGCGTGTCGTCGAGAGCGATACCCGACTACTCGTGCGGGCGAGGCTCGACGCCGAGCGTGGCGCACGCGCGGTCGTACAGCGCCACGATCTCGCGGCGAATCTCGGCCCGCTCGCTGATGGGCTGTGACCACGCAACGCTCAGGGGGTGCTCGGCGCTGTCGCCGACCGAGTAGACCCAGTGCCCGGCGAGACCGTCGACGTGGGTCATGCGCGCAGAGGTTGCGGTGGTGTCACCGAAGGCGCGCGCGATGAGCAGGTTGTCGGCGGTGTGGTCGTCGTTCATGTGGTGGAGCACGGCGGCCACGATCGTCGTGTCGAACGAGGGTGTGGGGGCGGCGGTCGAATCGGTCGTCACGCCCCCACCCTAAACGCGGCGCCTGGCTACCGCATGAACATACGGGCGGCCTGCTGCTCGACATCGGCATAGCCCTGGCCCGCGTGGGCGAGAGCCTCGTTGATGGCGGCCAGCGTCTGTTCCACGCGCTGGTAGGCGGCCATCCATTCGCCCACGAGTCCTTGAAACGCCGTGGCGGCCGAGCCGCTCCACGTGCTCTGCAACCCCGTGAGGTTGCTCTGCAGCCCCGCGGCTTCGGCCTGCAATCGGCCGATGGATGCTCGAGTGCTGGCCGTGGCGGCGATGACCGCCTCGCTGTCGACCTGGTAGCGCGTCATGGTGCTCTCCTTCCGCGCCGGGGCGGTCGCCCGGCGTCAGCGGCAGGCTAGGCCTCGGTGGGGGTGGGCGAGAGTTCGGGCTGCTCGGCCGCCGCATCCGTCGCCGCGGTCGGGGTGGGGAGGAGAGGAGCGGCCGAGGCGAGAGGCAGCGAGACGCGGAAGGTCGCGCCGCCGCCGGGAGTGTCGAGCACGGCGACCGATCCGCCATGCAGCGACACGATCGAAGCGACGATCGCGAGGCCCAGTCCCGAGCCGCCGGTGTCGCGCGCGCGCGAGGAATCGGCGCGGAAGAACCGTTCGAAGATGCGCTCTTGCAGTTGCGGGGGGATGCCGTCGCCGTGGTCGACGACAGAAATCGTGGCCATGCCTCGCGCCTCGTCGACCCCCACGACGAGCTCGATGGGCGAGGCCTCGGGCGAGAAGCGCAGAGCATTTCCGACGAGATTGGTGATGACCTGGCGAATCTTGTTCTCTTCGCCCACGACGATCGCGTTGGCGGGCGGCGCGGGCGCGGCCTGGGGCGTCGGTCCCGGGATGCTCGCCGCCGGCCGCCGCGCGCGCAAGCCGCGCAACCGCGCGAACGCCGAGCCGCCGAGCCCGCCGGCGGCCGTCGTTGAGCTGCTCGGCGCGGAGTGCGTGAGCTCAGCATCCGTCGTCGCATCACCGGATTCGACGGTCGCGGCGCGCTCTGCGGCCACGAGGCTCTCGTCGATGACGACCGTCACGGCCCGGTCGGGAGAGCTCGCCATCGCGTCGAGTGCCGCATCGCGGGCGACGGGCACGAGGTCGACGGGAGCGCGCTCGAGCGGTCGCGATTCGTCGAGGCGTGCGAGTTCGAGCAGGTCGCTCACGAGAGCGCCCATGCGAATGGCTTCTTTCTCGATGCGCTGCATGGCCTGGGCGACGTCGTCAGGGTTGTCGAGGGCTCCCATGCGGTAGAGCTCGGCGTAGCCGCGCACCGAGACGAGGGGGGTGCGCAGTTCGTGGCTTGCGTCGCCCACGAATCGGCGCATTTGTGAGATCGTCGCCGCGCGGTCGGCGAAGGCGCGATCGATGCGGTTGAGCATGGCGTTGAGTGAGCGGTTGAGGCGACCGACCTCGGTGTTGGGCGTGGCGCCGCCGAGGCGCTGGCTAAAGTCGCCGCTCGCGAAGCGCGCGGCGGTGGCTTCGACATCGCGCAGCGGGCGGAAGGTCGAGGTGACGAGCATGCGGGTGAGGGCCGCGCTCAAGATGACGACGACGAGCCCGAATCCCAAGAAGACCGAGGCGAACGAGCCGATGATGGCGTTCGCGTCGCCCAGGTCGGCACCGATCAAGAGTGTCGCTTCGGTGCTCTCGTCGGTCTCGGAATTGGTGACCGTGAGCGGAAACGTGATGATGCGCCACTGAGTCGTGCGGTCGGTGCTCGTGACCGTGAGGCCGCCCTCGAGCGTTCCGACAAAGTCGCTCGTCAATCGCGAAATGTCGGGAGCCTGCAGTCGACTGTCGTCGCTCACGTTGTCGTCGATGAGCACTCCGTCGGCATCAACGGCACCGAAGTAGAACGGGTTAGAGAAGATTGAAGGGGTCAGTTCGTCGAACGAGTCGAACTCGTCGATCGCGAACGACTCGGGAAGGTCATCCGCCGCCTGACCGATCTGCCGGTCGATTTCGTCGAGAAGCGTGCGTTGCAGCACCGTGAGGGTGCCGATGCCGACGACGAGCAGACCGATCGTCACCACGAACACGGTGACGCCGGTGATCTTCGACCGTAGCGAGATCGACTCCCACCACTGCGTCAGTTGCTCGTGCATCGGGAGCCGGGGCTTAGCCCTTGGCTGCCTTCAGCATGTAACCGAACCCGCGCTTCGTCTGGATGAGCGGCTCGTCGGTGTGCGGATCGAGCTTGCGGCGCAAGTACGAGATGTAACTCTCGACGATGCCTGCGTCGCCGTTGAAGTCGTATTCCCACACGTGGTCGAGAATCTGTGCCTTCGACAGCACGCGGTTGGGGTTGAGCATGAGGTAGCGCAGCAGCTTGAACTCGGTGGGGCTGAGCTCGATGACCTCGGTGCCAATCGTGACTTCGTGCGTGTCTTGGTCCATCGTGAGGTCGCCGGTGCGGATGACCGAGTCGTCTTCTTCTTGCATCGTGCGACGCAAGATGGCCTTGATGCGCGCGACGATCTCGTCGAGGCTGAAGGGCTTGGTGACATAGTCATCGCCGCCCACCGTGAGGCCCATGATCTTGTCGTCGGTGTCGTCTTTCGCCGTCAAGAAGAGGATGGGGCTCGTGTAGCCGCTCGAGCGCAAGCGCTTGGTGACGCCGAAGCCGTTGATGTCGGGCAGCATGACGTCAAGAATGATGAGGTCGGGCTCTTCTTCGAGCACCGCCGAGATGGCCTGAGCCCCGTTGCCGACGGCGCGCACGGCAAAGCCGGCGAAGCGCAGGCTCGTGGTGAGCAAGTCGCGAATGTTCGGTTCGTCGTCAACGATGAGAATCTTGGGTCCGTCAGCCATGGCCTCAGTATCTGGGCTTTTCGTGAAAGTTTCCTGAAAGCCGTCGGCCTGTCGGGATATCGGTGCAGGGCAGTAACGTTCGACCATGCAGATCGTTCTCATTCCCGGCTTTTGGCTCACGGCTGACTCGTGGGGCACCGTGGCCCACGATCTCGAAACGGCGGGCCACACGGTGCACGCGCTGACGCTGCCGGGCAAGCGCCCGGGCGACACCGAGCTCGCCGGCATCGGCTTGCGCACACACGTGGATGCGGTGCTCGAGGTCGTCGACCGACTCGACGGCCCCGTGGTGCTCGTCGGCCACTCCGGCGGCGGAACCATCGCGTGGGCCGTCGCCGATGCCCGACCCGCGCGCATCGCGCGGGTCGTCTTCGTCGACGCGTTGCCCATGCCCACGGGCAGTGTCATCAACGATGAGTTGCCCGTCGAGGATGGCGCCGTGCCGCTGCCCGACTGGAGTGTGTTCGAACCGGAAGACCTCATCGACCTCGACGACGAGTTGCGCGCCCACTTTCGCGCCATCGCCGTGCCCGAGCCCGTCGGCGTCGCACACGAGCCGACGCGCCTCGACAACGAGGAGCGCTTCACCGTGCCGGTCACCGTCATTGCGTGCCAGTTTCCGGCAGCGATCGTGCAGCAAGCGATCGGCAACGAGCGCGCATGGGCCAGCGAGCTCGCGGAAATCGCCGACCTCACGGTGGTCGAGCTACCCACCGGCCACTGGCCGCAGTTCACGCGGCCGGCTGAGCTCGCGCGCAGCATCCTGACCGTCCTTGGTTTGTGAGGCCGACCGACTGACAGCGGCGCGCCTCAGGCGGCTGCGGCGATCTGGTCGGCGTCGAGAATCGTGTAGCTGTAGCCCTGCTCGGCCAAGAACCGCTGGCGGTTCTGCGCGAAGTCTTGGTCGACCGTGTCGCGCGCGACGAGCGTGTAGAAGCTCGCAGGAATTCCGCTCTGCTTGGGCCGCAGCAAGCGCCCGAGGCGCTGCGCCTCTTCTTGCCGCGAGCCGAACGAACCCGAGACCTGAATCGCGAC
>JBDKJR010000224.1:0-4098 GCA_039796515.1 Actinomycetota bacterium | reverse complement strand
GGGCGGCTGCGACCAGCAGGTCGCGACCCCCGAGCAAGTCGCTCTCGTGCAAGCGCAACTCGAGGGCGAGACCCTCGCCCCCTTCATCGACACTTTCTATTTCGAGACGCAAGAAGAAGCCTTCGCGCGCTTTCAAGAGCAGTTCGAGGGCGACGCGGTCGCCGACCTCATCACGCCCGAACTGTTGCCTCAAGCCTTCTGGGTCAACCTCGTCGACCCCACGCAAAGTGCCATTCTTGAGGATGCCCTCGGTGGCCTCGCGGGCGTCGAAAGCATCGTCGACCAGCGCAGTTACCTCGAGCAGATTTTCGACATTCTCAATGCCGCAAGCTTCACGGCCATCGGCATCGCCGCGCTCATGCTCGTTGCTGCGGCTCTGCTCATCGCCACAACAATTCGACTGAGCGCGTTCTCGCGCCGCCGTGAGATCGGCATCATGCGGCTCGTGGGCGCATCCAATCGGTTCATTCAGACGCCCTTCATCATCGAGGGTGTTGTCGCCGCGCTCATCGGATCGGTGCTCGCGGGCCTCGCGGTCGTGGCGATCGTGCAGTTCTTCGTGCAGGGCTACCTGGCCGACACGCTGCCGTTGACCTCGTTCGTCGGACTCGCTGATGCCCTTCTCGTCGTGCCGATTCTGCTCGCGGCGGGTGCGGTGCTCGCGGCGCTGTCGGCCAACGTCGCGATCACGCGCTACTTGCGGGTCTAGAGTCGGCGTGTTTTCAACGGTCGTCACCGACTTCTGGATGCGCGGCGTCTCACTCACGGCTCGTCCCGACCGTGTGCACGTTGTGGTTGACACGACCCTCACCGAGTCGCGGTCGGTGTCGCTCATGGCCGTGACCGACGGCCCTCAGGTGCTCGCTGTCTCGCCCTCGTGCGCCGCGGCACTCGGGCTCGCTCACGGTGACGAGCGGCTGCCCGCTGACATTGAGGCGGCCCTCGCCGATGCACACGTCACGCTCAACGACCCCGATGCCGTGTTTCACCTGACGACGACGGATGCCCGGTCTCTCGCCGCCGAACGCCCTTCCGTTGGCGTGCGCGCCCTGACGGCGGATGAACAGGCCGAGTTCGATCGCTTCATCGGAGCCTCGCCCGAAGACGACGTCGACGAGGCCTATGTAGAACTCGACCACTGGTTGGCTTTTGGTCACTGGGTCGACGGCCGCATCGTGAGCGCCGCGAGCATGTACCCCTGGGACGACAGCACACTGGCCGACACGGGCGTACTCACCGCGCCCGACTATCGCGGGCGGGGCTTGGGTGCCGCCACCGTGCGGGCCTTGAACGCGCGCGCGATCGAGCTCGGTTTCGAGCCTCAGTATCGCTGTCAGCTCGACAATCACGCCTCGGTGGCACTCGCGCGCTCGGCCGGGCTCACACCGTTCGGCTCGTGGAAAGTGATTCTGCCGAGCGAGTGACGCGGCGACACCCTCGACGCGGAGGACTGTGCGGCTCGCGCGGCTCCCGCGTTCGGCGGCGGGTATGCTGGAGGGCTGCGCGCGGGGCGCGCACAGCATCCGTCGGCCGCAGCAGGAGGTGAACCGTGCCGAAAGAACAGGGCGAGAAGGTCGTCGCGACCAACCGCAAGGCGCGGCACGACTACTCGATCGAAGACACCTATGAGGCAGGCCTCGTGCTCAGTGGCACCGAGGTCAAGTCGCTGCGCATGGGCCGCGCGAGCCTCGTTGACGGCTATGGCTTTATCGACAGGGGCGAAGCCTGGCTCGACGCCGTGCACATTCCCGAGTACTCGCAAGGCACGTGGACCAACCACCCGCCTCGCCGCAAGCGCAAAATGCTGCTGCACAAGCGGGAGATCATCAAGATCAGCCAAAAGGTCAAGGAGGGCGGCTACACCCTGGTTCCCTTGCGCATTTACTTTCTCGACGGCCGGGCGAAGGTCGAGCTCGCGGTCGCGAAGGGCAAGAAGGAGTACGACAAGCGGCACGCTTTGCGTGAGCGCCAAGACAAGCGCGAGGCCGATCGCGCCATGCGCACGCGCAACCGGATGGGCGAATAGGCGACGTAGCCTCGGTCGGTTCTCCGGCGGAGCGCTAGCGTGCGACGAAGCGAGCGTCGATCGTCGCGTCGATGACGATCGGCTGCGGGCGCAACGAGAACCCGCCCGCGCCGCCCGCATCCATGGCCATGGCCATCGCCTTTTCAAATCGTGGTTGGGGGCCCATTCCGGCGGGGGAGCCGTCGAGCATGCCCGGGTCGGCGAGCGCCACCGCCTCAACGCTCGAGCGGCCCGCGGCGGTGGCCAAGACAATGGCCTTGTCGCGCGCGTCGGCGACTGCGCGCGTGCGCACCTCGGCCTGCGACGCGGCGAGCGTCGCCTCGGTCAGGGACCACTCCACGGCATCAATCGTGACGAGAGGGTTGGCGGCAAGCGTGTCGACGAGCTCGGCGGCACGATCAGGGCTGTGGAGCACCGCCCGACCCGAGGCGCTCGCGCGGTGAACAAGAGGGGCTTGCGTGCCGTCATTGGTCCACGGGCGCTGGGCGCTCACCGAGAGAGAGTCGACCGACCACGTTTCGACCGATCCGTCAGTGGCCCGGGCGCTGACGGCGTCGCTCACCGAGGCGAGCGATGCCGTGACGGTTTCGACCACGGGAGCGCGATCGCGGCCGTCAGCGGCGACAGTGAAGCGCACCGTCGCACGCTCGGGGTCGAGTTCGGCGCGGGCTGAGCCCTGCACGGTGAGAACGAGGTCGGTCATGGCGTCTCCTGTCAGCACGATCGGGGGTGACGTATACTGTAGGGCTACGCCGCGAACGGCGTCTGATTGGGCCGAAGCCACGTGCTCCAAGCCCTCCGACAACTCCACAGTGCGTGACAGTGACCCGCCCCCGACACGTTCTTTCCTGAAGAACAGTGCTGGGGCGACCGAGGGGATGATCGGTTTCGACATCGCCTGCGAAACGGTGAGAAGCGGGTCGAGGATGCAGGGTTATCTCGTTAACGATCTCTGCAAACAACAGGTGCCAATGCTAAGCGCACCGACTTCGCTCTCGCCGCCTAAGGCAGAGTAGATAAGTCCGTCAGCCCGGGTTTGTTTCCGCCCCGGTGTCTGGCGTCATGAAGGAGACTTGCTGCGTGCCTGTGTCTCAGGTGCACGTGGGACTTTCACTGAGGCTGGGCTCGTCGACCTAGGGGTCTGCAACAAAGGTCGGAGCCGAGCAGAACGATTCAGCAGACTACGCCCGTAGAAGGCTCTGGCTCACAGCGATGGACGGGGGTTCAATTCCCCCCATCTCCACCACTGGTTGCTGTCACGCACTGTTGAGCACTGCCTCTCGCGAGCACCGCTCCGGTCGACCACCGCAGCGAGCAAGCGGTGTAGCGTCGAGCGCACGAGCAGAAAGGCGTTGGGATGCGCACTCCGGTTCTTGCAAGCGTCGTCGCTGTAGCGGTGCTGTTGTCGGGCTGTGGTGGCCCCTCGGCGCCCTCGGCATCGCCCACCCCCTCGGCATCGGTCACGGCGTCACCCACTCCGACTCCGACGCCAACCCCCACGCCCGCCGCACTGGTCATCCCCGAGTGTGAGACCTTGGTGCCTCTCGCGGTCGCACAAGACGCTTTCGGAGCATCGACCGTCTTCTTCGGTGAACTCAGCGCCGCCGACTATTCGTTCCGCATCGACGTGCCTGGGGCATCCGCCGCTCTCACCGGCGCTGCGAACTATCGCGGTTGTTCGTGGGGTGTTCCCAATTCCGACGGGTCATTCTCGCAGGCCGTCGCGACCCTGACGCCGAGCGTGCGCGCATCGCTCGAAAGCTCACTTCTCGCCGCCGGATTTGCCCAGTACACGGTCGACACCGTGTCGAGTTTTCAGCTCGAGTATGAAGATTTTGTGTCCACCGTCGGCGCGACCTACGTGTTTACGGGCGACGTCGTCATCATCACCGAGGGCACGGGTATTGCGCTCACCGAGACCATTGGGTCGTCGGCCTATGGCGCGTTGATTGTGGCAAACCCGACGCTTCCGTTGTAGCGGCAGAAAGAGCGATTGCCACCGCGTCGACGTCGTGTCGGGCCCGGCGACCCGTCAGACTAGAGGCATGCGCACTCTGCTCAACATCATCTGG
>JBDKJR010000223.1:0-5492 GCA_039796515.1 Actinomycetota bacterium | reverse complement strand
GGCTCTCGCGCACCGTGCGGCGGTAGCGGCTCCACAGCCCGACCGAGCAGATGACATTGACGAGGCCCGTCTCGTCTTCGAGGTTCAAGAACGTGATGCCGCTCGCGGTCGCGGGTCGTTGGCGGTGGGTGACGACACCCGCCACCTCGACGCGGCGCCCCGGCTCGGCGCTGCGCAACTCGCGCGAGCTCAGGACGCCGCGCTCGCGCAAGAGCCCGCGCACGAAGCGCACGGGATGGTCGCCGGGCGCGATACCCGTCGACACGAGGTTGGCAACCATGAGCTCGTGCGCGTCGAGGTCGGTGAACAGCGGCGGTTGCACGGCAGAGACCACTCCGGGCAAATACTCGGGCCGAGCCTGAGCCGCCGCACCCGCAGCCCACAGCGCCTCGCGCCGCGACATGCCGAGCACGTCGAAAGCGCCGGCGGTCGCGAGGGCCTCAACCTGGGCGGCCGTGAGTCCGGTGCGGTAGACGAGCTCGGTGAGGTCGCGGAAGGGGCCACCCCGCTCGCGCTCGGCGACGATGCGCTGGGCCGTCGGCCGACCGATCCCCGTGACCTCGGCGAGCCCCAGTCGCACGGCGAGCTCACCGTCGCGGCGGTGCAGCGCGCAGTCGGCGAGGTCGCCGTTCGTCGATGCGGGCTCGAACTCGGGCACGGGCGGCTGCTGGCGGTGGATGCACTGCTCGAGTCCGGTGGGTGACGCGCGGCGGGCATCCGTCGCCACGGGCTCATGCGCTGACGCAACGACGAGATCGATGCGCTCGAGCCCCGCCTCGACCCCCGACCGCAGGATGCACGGGGTACGCACCTCGACCCCGTGACGCTCCGCGTCGGCCGTGAGCGAGGCGGGCGAGTAGAAGCCCATCGGCTGAGCGCGGAGCAGTGAGGCGAGAAAGATGCCGGGGTAGTGCAGCTTGATCCACGAACTCGCGTACACGAGCAGCGCGAAGCTGATGGAGTGGCTCTCGGCGAAGCCGAAGTTGGCGAAGGCCTGAATGCGGCCGTAGATCTCGTCGGCGAGTTGGCCCGTGATGCCGTTGCCCGCCATACCGGCGTAGAGCGTCTCGCGCAGCGACTCGATGCGCTCGAGGCCGCGCTTGCTGCCCATGGCGCGCCGCAGCAGGTCGGCGTCGTCGCCCGTGCAGCCGCCGACCGCCATGGCCACTTGCATGAGCTGCTCTTGAAAGATCGGGATGCCGAGCGTGCGCTCGAGCGGCTCGACGAGCTTGGGGTGGTCGTAGGTGATGGGCTCACGGCCGAGCTTGCGGCGCACGAAGGGGTGCACAGCCCCACCCTGAATCGGGCCCGGCCGCACGAGCGCGATTTGTACGACGAGGTCGTAGAACTTGCGGGGCTGCAGGCGCGGCAGCAGGCCCATCTGGGCGCGGCTCTCGACCTGGAACACGCCGATCGAGTCGGCGCGGCACAGCATGTCGTAGGTCGCTTGCTCTTCTTTCGGGAGGGTCGCGAGTTCCCACCGCTCGCCCAGGTGTTCGTCGATCAGATCGAACGAGTACTGCAGGGCAGCGAGCATGCCGAGACCGAGCAGGTCGAACTTGACGAGTCCCATCCAGGCGCAATCGTCTTTGTCCCACTGCAGCACCGTGCGGTTCTCCATGCGGGCGTGCTCGATCGGCACGATCTCACCGACGGGCCGATCGGTGAGCACCATGCCACCCGAGTGGATGCCGAGGTGCCGCGGGTAGGTGAGCACTTGCTGCGCGAGGTCGACGACGGGCTCGGGAATGTCGTGGTCGTCGCTCGAGAGCACGGCGCCCCAGCGTTCCACTTGGCGCGACCATGCATCTTGCTGACCCGTCGAGTAGCCGAGGGCTCGAGCCATGTCACGCACGGCGTTCTTGGGCCGGTAGCTGATGACGTTGGCGACCTGGGCGGCGTTGCGGCGGCCGTATTTCTCGAACACGTACTGAATGACCTCTTCGCGCCGATCAGAGTCGAAGTCAACGTCGATGTCGGGCTCTTCGTCGCGCAGCGCCGAGAGAAAACGCTCGAACGGCAGCTTGTAACCGATGGAGTCGACGGCCGTGATGTCGAGCAGGTAGCAGACGGCTGAGTTGGCGGCCGAACCGCGGCCCTGGCAGAGAATTCCGCGACCGCGGGCGTACTGCACGATGTCGTGCACGATGAGGAAGTAGCCGGGAAAGTCTTTCTGCTCAATGACCTCGAGCTCGCGCGCGATGCGGGCGCGGTCGGCCTCGCTCGCCTCGGGGTACTTGCGTGGCACGGCTGCCCACACGAGTTCGCGCAGCCAGCTCATCGGGGTGTGGCCGTCGGGCACCTCTTGCTTCGGCAGGTTGGGTTTGGCTTGCCGCAGGCTGAAGCCGAGCTCGGTTGCCAGTGCAACGCTGTGCGCCACCGCCCCCGGGTAGCGCGCGAACAACCGCTGCATCTCGGCGCCGCTGCGCAAGTGCGACGTGCCGGCCGCCGGCAGCCAGCCCTGCATGTCGTCGAGGCTGCGGCGCGCGCGCAGGGACGCAAACGCGGTGGCGAGCGGGTACCGCGCCGGAGTGGCGTAGTGCACGGCGCCCGTCGCGACGATCGGCAGCCCGCGCTCCGCGGCGAGAGCGGCGAGCACGTCGTTGTGCACGGTGTCGAGCGGGCGGCCGTGATCGAAGAGCTCGACGGTGACATTGGATGCTCCGAACCGGTCGACGAGCGCGTCGAGCTTGGCGCCCGCGGCGGCGATGTGCTGGCGCGTCGGCCGCGCGCGGGCGACGCCATCCGACGCCGCACCATCGGGGCCGCGCCGCACGGTGTCGCGCCCTTCGAGAGCTGACCGCACGGCGCCTTTGCGGCACCCCGTGAGGATCATCCAGTGGTCGCCGCTCGTCGCGTCGCCGCCGCGGCCCGCGTGCTCGGCGAGCACGTCGAGGTCATAGACCGGGCGGCCCTTCTCGGCGCCCGCGAGTTGCGCGTCGGTGATGGCTGCGGCGAGCCGGTGGTAGCCGGCCTGCCCGCGCGCGAGCACGAGCAAGTGGGTGCCCTCGGGGTCAGGCACGCCCTGCTGCGGGCCCGTGAGGTCGAGCGAGAGTTCGGCACCGAACACCGTCGTGATGCCATAGGGCTCGGCCGCTTCGGCCATGCGCACGACGCCGTAGAAGCCGTCGTGGTCGGTCATGGCGAGCCCGGTGAGCCCCAGGCGCGCGGCTTCTTCGAGCAACTCTTCAGGGCTCGACGCGCCGTCGAGAAAGCTGAAGCTCGAGTGCGCGTGCAGCTCGGCGTAGGGCACGACCGTCGCGGGGTCGGGTTGCTCAATACCCGCAGCCCGATAGGGCGCGCGCTTCTGCGACCACGCGGGGGAGTCGCCGGCATCACCGCCGAGCGGCGGGCTCGACCCCGGTCGTTTGCCTTCGCGCAGGTTGCGCTCGAACTCGCTCCACGGAATCGGCGGGTTGTGCCAGCCCGCCATCAGCGCGGCCCTGCCAGCGATGCAGGCTCAGTCATCAACGGCTCAGTCATAGCGCGCCTCGGCCCACCAACTGCTGCCCTCGAGCACGAGCAGCCACGCCACGCCCGCCGCGTCGACCACTTGCAGCCGGTGCAGTCGCCGCCGACGGATGCTCCACCACTGCTCATCGAGCGGCCACGGCCCCGCCCACGAGGTCACGGGCCGGGTTGTTCCGCCCGCGGCGGGAGCAAACCCGGCAGGGGCAGCGGAGAGCCGCATCCGGTCATCAATGCCGACAGTGGCGCCCTGCGCGTCGACAACCGTGACCGCATGCCGTGACGGGAATACGGTGGCGGGCGCGGGCTGGGGTAGGGCTCCGGGCCAGGGCCGCTCAACGGGCCGAGTGATGACGGCACGGTCACCCCAGGGCACGAGCACCGAGCGTTCGGCAAGCGTGCGACCCCCGCTGCGCCGTGCCGTGAGCACGGCCTCATGGCCGAGCAAACTCTGCACACGCGAGAGAGCGTGGTGCACGCGCTCGTCGGGAGGCCCGCCCCACAGCCCCGGCTCGTGGTGTGCGAGGTCGTCAACGCTCTCGGGCACGATGCGCACGCGCGTGATGGCCGAGCGCAGGCCCGGCCCGCGGTCGGCGTCGGCGCGCGCACTAGACGTGCGCGTTTCTCCGCTGAGTTGCCAGCGCACGCGGTCAACAATCTCGCTCGCGCGAAACGACCGCGGATGCAGCCAAGCGCGCTCGGTCTCGGTGCCGTGCTCATCGCGAAACCCGATTCGAATGGCCGTCGCCACGAGCAGTCGGCTCGTGAGGGCTTCGACAAGCTCGTCAGCGAGTTGCCGCACGGCAAACGCCAGCTGGTCGACGCGATCGAGGGGCGGCTCGAGCTCGAGCACGCGCTCAAGATCGGGCGGGGGAGTGCGCGGCACGAGCGGGGTCGCGTCGGCAGCCCCGGCGAGAGCGTGGCGGTGTGCCCCTGCCGCACCAAAACGGTCGCGCACGGCCTCGGCGGGCAGCGCGGCAAAGTCACCGAGCGTACGCACCCCGAGCCGCCCCAGCAGGGTCGCGAGTGCGGGGTCGCCCAGCGTCGTGACCGAAAACGGAGCAAGAAAGGGGCCGGATGCTCCGCTCGGAACGATCTGCACCGACTGCTCGGCGGCTACGGTGCGCGCGGCGAGTTCGGCCGCAAAGGGCCCGTCGGCAATCCCGATGCGCACGTCACTCAGCCCGCCCGCGAGCGGACTACCCGAGCCCGAGCCCGTGCCGAGTCCTTCGGCCCGCACGGCACCGCGCAGCGCAAGCGCCGCGGCTTTCTCGCCGCCGTAGTACCGCGCGGGCCCGCGGGCCGCGAGCGCGAGCAGCCCAGGCCGCACCACCTGCACCCCGGCGACGAGCCCTTCGACCGCGTCGATGAGCGGCGCGAACAGTCGATGGTCGCGCCCCTCGTCAAACGGCACGACAACGAGCGAGGTGCACAGCGACTGGGCCTCGCGCCGTCGTTGGCCCGCCCGTACTCCTTCGGCCCGCGCGGCGGGAGAGCACGCGATCACCCGGTTCGCCGCCATGACGGCGATGGGCGCTCCCGCAGCCGCGAGCCCTTCGCGCACGGCCGCGATGACGGGCCAGTCGGGCACCCACAGCACGAGCGTGCGCTGCATCAGCCGACCCGCCTCGCCACGTCGTTGGGCGACGCAGCCGCAGCGGCGTCGTGCCACCGCTCGCGCGCCCGATCGGCCGCGACGCCGCGATCGAGGCGACGGATGCCCAGTTCGGCATCCGGCATCATCACGCGCCCGCTGCGGGGTCGCCCGCCGCGCTTCGAGCTCACGGTGATCGGCACTTCACGCTCGCTCAGATATCCGTGGCCGTCGCCCAGACCTGTCCAGCGACTGTCGGTGAGGCTGATCATGGCTTCGGCCTGGGGCCACGGGCCGAGCACGAGCAGGGTCGAGCCCCGCTCGCGCAAGCGGCCGGCAAGTTTGGCGATGGCGCCATCGCTCGCCGCTCGACCGGGGCGCACGACGACGATGCCGAGCGCATCCGCAATCGCAGCCGTCACGGTCAGCC
>JBDKJR010000222.1:0-6904 GCA_039796515.1 Actinomycetota bacterium | reverse complement strand
TCGGCACGCGCGCGTTGCTCGATGTGATCGACCAGCTACCCGCGTTCGAAACGGCGATCGACCTCGCGTGCGGATCAGGCGTTCTCGCGGCCGCGTTGGCGCGTCGCACCCCCGGCGCTCGTGTGATCGCGAGTGACGTCTCGGCCGTTGCGGTGCAGAGTGCCGCGCTCACGGCGGCGGCCAACGGTGTGCGGGTCGAGACCGTGCACGATGACGGGCTCTCACGCCAGCCCGATGCCAGTGCCGACCTCATCGTGCTCAACCCGCCGTTTCACGTGGGCGCCGCCGTGCACACGGGCATCGCCTTGCGATTGTTCGCCGAGGCCGCGCGCGTGCTGCGCCCGGGCGGGCAGCTCTGGGCGGTGTGGAACAGCCACCTCGCCTATGTGCCCGCGCTCGAGCGGGCGATTGGGTCAACGCGACAGGTCTCGCGAACGCCCAAGTTCACCGTGACGGCGTCGCGCCGACGCTCGGCCTAGAGGTCTCGGTAGCGGCGCGCTTCGGCGAGCGTGATGGCCAATTCGGCGGCAGTGAAGCGCGGGCCGTATCCGGGAGTATCGCGCTGAATGCGCCAGCTCTCGGCAAGCCCTCCGCCGGTGACGGCATCGAAGCCGATCGCCTCGATGAGCGCGCTGACGCGCTCGACCGCCACGGCATCCTCGCCGTAAACCATGAGCGCTCGACGGCCGGGCGTGCCGGCCGCCTGCGCGTGCCCGGCGATCTCGCGCGCCGGAATGTGGTTGAACGCCTTGACGACCGTCGCGCCCGCGAAGTGCCGCGCGACGTATTCGGCGGTCGTGAGGCTCTCATCGTCGAGCTCGGCGATCTGGCCGTCGCGCGCCGGGTAGTAGTTGTTGGTGTCGATCACGATGCGGCCATCGAGAAGGCGACTCGGGATGCTCGAAACGGCTCCCAACGGAATCGTCACGACGACAAGCTCGCCCGCGAGCGCCGCCTGCTCAACGGTGCCCGCCGTGGCGAGCTCGCCCAGCTCGGCCACGAGCGGAGCCAACGACTCGGGACCGCGTGAGTTGGCGATCACCACGGCGTGGCCCGCCGTCGTGAACGCGCGCGCGAGGGCGGTGCCGATGTTGCCCGAACCGATGATGCCGATCGTGGAGGTCATACTCGGTGCAAGTCACGTTCCGCCCGTGTCATTCCCCGTTCGCCGACGGCGCACGGCGGGCGACCGTTCTCCCTGGTTTCTCAGCGGACAGAGGCGTAAACTTGAGTCGTACCGACTCAGGTTCAGCACCGATTCAGGTTCAGCACAGGAGTGCACACGATGGCCAACATGCAAGGCGCCCCCTCGAGCCAAGAGAAGCAGAAGTCTGCGCTCGAGCAATATGGCGTCAACCTCACCGAGGTCGCCCGGTCGGGCAAGCTCGATCCGGTTATTGGTCGCGACGCCGAGATTCGCCGCGTGAGCCAGGTTCTCAGCCGGCGCACGAAGAACAACCCCGTTTTGATCGGCGAGCCCGGCGTGGGCAAGACCGCCGTCGTCGAGGGCCTCGCCCAGCGCATCGTCGCGGGTGACGTTCCCGACTCGCTCAAGGACAAGCAACTCGTGAGCCTCGACCTCTCGGCCCTCGTCGCCGGAGCGAAGTATCGCGGAGAGTTCGAAGAGCGCCTCAAGGCCGTGCTGAAAGAGATCGACGAGTCGAACGGGCGCGTCATCACGTTCATCGACGAGTTGCACTCGCTCATGGGTGCCGGTGGCGGAGAAGGCTCGGTTGCCGCGGCCAACATGCTCAAGCCCATGCTCGCCCGGGGTGAGTTGCGCATGATCGGCGCGACCACGCTCAACGAGTACCGCGAATACATCGAGAAAGACGCCGCACTCGAGCGCCGGTTCCAGCAGGTCTTCGTCGGTGAGCCGAGCGTCGAAGACACCGTCGCCATTTTGCGTGGCCTCAAAGAGCGCTACGAAGCGCACCACAAGGTGTCGATTGCCGACAGCGCTCTCGTGGCCGCGGCATCCCTCAGCAATCGTTACATCACGAGCCGCCAGCTGCCCGACAAGGCCATCGACCTCGTCGACGAAGCGGCGAGCCGGCTCAAGATGGAGATCGAATCGAGCCCCGTTGAACTCGACGAGCTCAAGCGCGCCGTGACGCGCCTCGAAATCGAAGAGCTCGCGCTCAAGAAAGAGAAAGACGAGGCCTCGAAAGCGCGGCTCGCGAAACTGCGCGACGAACTGAAAGAGAAGACCGCGCAGCGGGATGCCCTGCAGCAGCGCTGGAGCATCGAAAAGTCGGGCCTGACCGCCGTCGGCGAGTTGAAGACGCGCCTCAACGAATCGCGCATCGCGCTCGACAAGGCCATGCGCGAGGGTGAATACCAACAGGCCTCGAAGCTCAACTACGAGATCATTCCGGGCATCGAGCGGCAGCTGGCCGAGGCCGAGAGTGTCGAGAGCGGCCCGCGCATGGTCAACGACCAGGTGACCGACGACGACATCGCGGCGGTTGTCGCGGCGTGGACGGGCATCCCGGTCGACAAGCTCACGCAGGGGGAGACCGAGAAGCTGCTGACCCTCGAGGTCGAACTCGGCAAACGCATCATCGGCCAAAAAGCCGCGGTGGCCGCCGTGAGCGAAGCGGTGCGTCGCACGCGCGCGGGCATTAGCGACCCCGACCGGCCCACCGGCTCGTTCCTCTTCCTCGGCCCGACCGGCGTGGGCAAGACCGAGCTCGCGAAGGCGCTCGCCGACTACCTGTTCGACGACGAGAAGTCGATGGTGCGCATCGACATGAGCGAGTACGGCGAGAAGTTCAGCGTCTCGCGCCTCATCGGCGCCCCTCCCGGCTACGTCGGCTACGAGCAGGGCGGTCAGCTCACCGAGGCCGTGCGCCGTCGCCCCTACTCGGTGATCCTGCTCGACGAGGTCGAGAAGGCGCACCCCGAGGTGTTCGACCTGCTGCTGCAGGTGCTCGACGACGGCCGCCTCACCGATGGGCAGGGCCGCACGGTCGACTTCCGCAACACGATCCTCATCCTCACCTCGAATCTCGGCTCGCAGCTGCTCATCGACCCGACGCTCGACTGGCCCGCGAAGGTGGCGGGCGTCAACGAGATCGTGCGGCAGGCCTTCAAGCCCGAGTTCGTCAACCGCCTCGACGACATCGTCGTGTTCTCGCCGCTCTCGACCGACGACCTCGGCCAGATCGTCTCGCTGCAGATCGACCGCCTCGAGCGTCGCCTCGCCGAGCGCCGCCTGCAGTTGGCGGTGACGCCGGATGCCCGCACCTGGCTCGCCGAGCGCGGCTACGACCCCGTGTACGGCGCGCGTCCGCTGCGGCGGCTCATGCAGCACGAGATCGACGACGCCCTCGCCCGCGCGATCCTCTCCGGCACGATCGCCGATGGCGACGTCGTGCGTGTGCAGGTGTCGCCCGACGGAGACGACCTCGTCGTCGAGCGCATGGCCGATGCCCCGGTGCCCGGGGATGCCGGGCCGAGCGACGCCGACTTCGCGCTCTAGTCGGACGCGGCCCTCGGCGGACGCGGCTCTAGGCCGCGACCGCCGCCCGCACGGCGAGCGCGATGACGAGCGCGCCGCCGACGAGGGCGGTGACCCGCGCGCCGGTCGGCCCGGTCAGCACACGCCCGACGAGCGAGCCCGCCGTGGTCAGCAGCAGCTGCCAGCTGAGCGAGGCCGCGAAGGCGGCGACGACGAACACCAGCCGCTCCGCGGCGCCCGCATCGACGGCGAGCGTCGAGCTGCCGACGAGGGCCGCGAAGTAGACGACCGTGACGGGGTTGACCAGAGTGAGCGCGCCGACCGTCACGAACAGGCGGCGGAAGGTCGTGGTGCGCACGCGGGCGGAGGCCTCCGCATCCCCGCCGCTGTCGATCGTCGCCGCCGTGATCGGGGCGGTGCGCCGGCGGAACGCCGGAAGCGCGAGCATGATGCCGAGCACCACGAGCACTACCACCGAGATCCAGCGCAGCGGCTCTTCGACGGCCGCGATGAGCGGGGCGATCACCGCGCCCGCCGTCACCGCGACGGTCGCGTAGAGCCCATCGACGGTCGCAGCGCCGAAGGCGCCTCCGGCGGCCACCCGCGCGCCGTGCTGCGCGCCGAGGGTGATCAGCAGCGCGGCGATCGCCCCCACCGGGATGGCGATGGCGTAGCCGGCGACGACACCGGCGAGCAGGGCATCCAGCACGGTTCTCCTCCCGACAGCCGACCGTGGGGCCGGACCGACGAGACTACAACAGCGCGGGCATGACCTCACGCTCGAAAAGCTCGATGCCGCTCGTGTCGTAGGCGGCCTCGGCGAAGTAGTGAATCGCGTAGGTCATGCCGAGTGCCTGCATGGTCAGCAGCCGCTCGATCACCTGTTCGGGCGTGCCCGCCATGCCGACGCCGTTGCGCAAGTCGGCCACGGCTTTCGTCGCGCGCTCGGCGCCGATGAAGCGCGTCAGGCGCGCCTCGATCGCGGCAATACGCTCGGCGACCTCGTTCTCGTCGCGACCCACAACGGTGTTGTAGTTCGACGAGCGCGTGATGGCCTCGAAGCTCGTGCCGAGCCGCTCGCAGTGGCCGCGCAAGATCTCGCTCTTGGCCGCGAACTCCTCGGCCGTGCCCCCGAAGTTCGTGTACTGGCCGTATTGCGCAGCGATGCGCAGGGTCACCTTCTCGCCGCCGCCGGCGATCCACAGCGGGATGCCCTCTTTCTGCACCGGCAACGGCCGAACGATCGCGCCGTCAACTTGAAAGTAGCGGCCATCGAGGGTTGCCGTGCCCTGCGACCAGGCCTGCCGCATGATCTGCACGCCCTCGTCGAGCGCGCGCAGGCGGTCGCCGATCTCGGGGAAGCCATAGCCGTAGGCCTTCCACTCGTGCTCGTACCAACCGCCGCCGATGCCCATCTCGACGCGACCGCCCGACACGTGGTCGACCGTCGCCGCAACCTTCGCGAGGTAGGCGGGGTTGCGGTAGCCCATGCACGTGCACATCTGGCCAAGTCGCACACGCTCGGTGGCAGCGCCGAAGGCCGACATGAGCGTCCACGCCTCGTGCGTCGCTTCATCGCTCGGCACGGGCACGGTGTGAAAGTGGTCGTAGACCCAGATTGACTCCCACTGGCCGGCGTCGGCGTGCAGCGCGAGGCGCTTCATCACCGCCCACTGCTCGGTCGGCTCGATGTCGACGAGGTCGTGGCGCCAGCCCTGGGGAATGAAGAGTCCGAATCGCATGCGGCTCACGCTACGCGTGTCGCGCGGGGGTCAGCGAGAGAGCTCCTCGCGCACAATCTCGATGAAGGCGTCGATGTCGGCCTCCATCGTGTCGAACGCGCACATCCAGCGCACTTCGCCGCGAGCGCGATCCCAGTCGTAGAAGCGCACGCGCTCGCGAATCCGGTCGGCGACGTCGTTCGCCAGCAGTGCGAACACAGCATTGGCCTGCGTTGTCTGGCTGAAGCCGAGTGACCCGGCGGGCACGTCGCCGGCGGCGAGCATCCCCTCGAGGCCTGCCCGCAGTCGAGCGGCCATGGCGTTCGCGTGACTGGCCGAACGGATGCCCAGCCCTTCGTCGAAGAGCGTCAACAGTTGCGCCGAGATAAAGCGCATCTTGCTCGCGAGCTGCATGTTCATCTTGCGCAAATAGATGAGTCCGTCGACGCGCTCGGGGTTGAGCACGACGATCGCCTCGGCCCCCATGAGGCCGTTCTTGGTGCCGCCGAGCGAGAGGATGTCGACGCCCGCGTCGGCCGTGAACGCGCGCAGGCTCGTGCCGAGTGCGGCAGCCGCGTTCCAGACGCGTGCGCCGTCGAGGTGCAGGGCCATGCCGTGCTCGTGGGCGTAGTCGGCGAGCGCGCGCACCTCGGCGGGCGTGTAGACCGTGCCTACCTCGGTCGTGTTGGTGATGCTTACGGCGAGTGGCTGAGCACGGTGCTCGTCGCCCCAGCCCCACGCTTCGGTCGCCACGAGCTCAGGGGTGAGCTTTCCGTCGGGGGTGGGCACGGTGAAGAGCTTGATTCCGCTCACTCGCTCGGGCGCGCCACCCTCATCGGTGTGAATGTGCGCCGTGCCACTCGCGATGACAGCACCCCAGCGCGGCATGAGCGCCGTGAGCGACAGCACGTTGGCGCCCGTGCCGTTGAACACCGGAAACACCTCGGCCTGATCGCCGAACTCGGCCTTCACGACCTCGGCGAGGCGCGCCGTGTACAGGTCTTCGCCGTAAGCGATCTGGTGGCCGCCATTGGCCTCGGCGAGCGCGGCGAGCACTTCGGGGTGCACACCGGCGTAGTTGTCGCTCGCGAAGCCTCGGTAGGTGATGTCGTGGATGCGGGTCACAGGCCTATTCTTTCGTGCTCAGTTCAACGAGCGCGCCGTTGAGTTGTTCGTGGTCGACCGACCACAGAGCCGCGCACGCCGCCGCGAGGTCGTCGACGGCACCGGCCTCGTCGAGCGCACTGACGACAAAAGTCACGGCCGCGGTGGGGGTGCCCTTCGCGCGCCAGCCGCTCGCAAGCGCTTGCACCCACGTTTCAGCGGCCGACTTGAGGGTGACGTAGTTGGCCATGCCCCACTTCGGCTGGGCGACGGATGCCGAGCTCACGATCGCCAACCGCCCCGCGCTCGACGCGCTGAGGTCGTCACGCAGCTCGCGGCTGACAACCCGAAGGGTTGTGAGCACGCGGCGCTCGAGCCACTCAAAGTCATCCGGGTCTGAGCCGCCGCGCCACCCGCCGACGAGGTGCAGCAGGCCGTCGATGCTCGGCCGACGGTCGCGCAGTGCGGCCGCCCACGCGCTGACCGCTGCCGGGTCGGCGAGGTCGACGACCGCGGTTTCGGCCGCATCCACGTCGGCCAGTGACTCGGCGCGTGAGCCCACGGCCACGACGTGCGCGCCCGCGGCGGTGAGGGCCGCGCAGACCGCGCGGCCGCC
>JBDKJR010000221.1:0-35161 GCA_039796515.1 Actinomycetota bacterium | reverse complement strand
CCGTGAACCCGCCTGCCGGGATCACCTTCACGGTCGAGGGCAACAACAAGCTCACCGTCAGCGGCATCGACAAGCAGGCCGTCGGTGAGGTCGCTGCGAACATCCGCAAGATCCGCAAGCCCGAGCCCTACAAGGGCAAGGGTGTGCGGTATGCCGGCGAGGTCGTGCGCCGCAAGGCCGGAAAGAGTGGGAAGTAGTCATGGGTCTCGGAACTAGAGGCAAGAGCAAGACGGCCGCGAAGAGCCGCCGTCACACCCGTCTGCGCAAGCGCATCACGGGCACGGCCGAGCGGCCGCGTCTCGTCGTGACGCGTTCGGCGCGTCACGTCTTCGTGCAGATCGTTGACGACACCAAGGGTCACACCGTGGCCAGCGCGTCGACCATGGAGGGCGACCTCCGCGGCTTCGACGGCGACAAGACGGCCAAGGCCCGTAAGGTCGGCGAGCTCGTTGCCGAGCGCGCCAAGAAGGCCGGCGTCGAGGCGGTTGTGTTTGACCGTGGCGGCAACCGCTATGCGGGCCGCGTCGCGGCGATCGCCGAAGGAGCTCGAGAGGGTGGACTGGACCTGTGAGCGACAACGAAAAGGAGCAGACCGTGGCGTCTGAAGCCCCCGTGGAGACCGCTGCGTCGTCAGACGCCGCCACTGAGCCGCGCGAAGCGCGTCGCGGTGGACGCGAGCGCAACCCCAACCGCGACCGTGGCCAGCGCGAGACCGAGAAGAGCCCGTTCCTCGAGCGCGTTGTCACCATCAACCGCGTCTCGAAGGTCGTGAAGGGTGGTCGTCGCTTCAGCTTCACCGCCCTCGTGGTCGTCGGAGACGGCAACGGCATGGTCGGTGTTGGCTACGGCAAGGCCCGCGAGGTGCCGACCGCAATCTCGAAGGGCGTCGAGGAGGCGAAGAAGAACTTCTTCCGCGTTCCTCGCGTGGCCGCGACCATCCCGCACCCCGTTCAGGGTGAGGCCGCAGCCGGTGTGGTGCTCTTGCGCCCCGCCGCCGCGGGTACCGGTGTTATCGCCGGTGGTCCGGTGCGTGCCGTACTCGAGTGCGCTGGCATCCACGACGTGCTGAGCAAGTCGCTCGGTTCGTCGAACACCATCAACATCGTCCACGCGACGGTTGCCGCGCTCAAGCAGCTCGAAGAGCCGCGTGCCGTCGCTGCCCGCCGTGGGCTCGAGTTTGAGGATGTCGCTCCCGCGCGCCTCGTGCGTGCCGAGGCCCTCGCGGCCGAGGCCGCCGCCGGAAAGGGTGGTGCGTGATGGCCGCGCAGCTCAAGGTGACCCAGATCAAGTCCGTCATTAGCGAGAAGCAGAACCAGCGCGACACGCTGCGCAGCCTCGGTCTCAAGCGCATCGGCGATGTCGTCGTTCGCGACGACACCCCGGCCAACCGTGGTTACGTGCGTGCGGTCGCTCACCTCGTGACGGTCGAGGAGATTGACTAATGGCTGAAGAGAAGAAGGACGCCGCCCCCAAGGCCGCGCCCAAGAAGACCACGCCCGCTGCCGACAAGGCTCCGGCTGCCGCCAAGGCACCCGCCGCCGCGAAGGCGCCTGCTGCGGCCAAGGCTCCCGCCAAGGCCGCTGCGGAGAAGGCTCCCGCCGCCGAAAAGGCTCCGGCGAAGGCTGCTGCCGAGAAGGCTCCCGCTGCCAAGGCTCCCGCCAAGGCTGCTGCCGAGAAGGCTCCTGCCAAGGCCGCCGCGAAGAAGGCCCCCTCGGCCGACGTCGCGCGTCCGCAGGTGCTCAAGGTTCACCACCTCCGTCCCGCTGCGGGCTCGAAGAAAGACCGCACGCGTGTCGGTCGTGGTGAGGGCTCGAAGGGTAAGACGGCCGGTCGCGGAACCAAGGGAACCAAGGCCCGCTACCAGGTCAAGCCTGGCTTCGAGGGCGGCAACCTGAACTCGGTGATGCGTGCGCCCAAGCTGCGCGGCTTCACGAACCCGTTCCGGGTCGAGTACCAGGTCGTCAACCTCGCCGCTCTCGCCGAGCTCTACCCCAAGGGAGGCGATGTCACCATCGCTGACCTCGTGGCCAAGGGCGCGGTTCGCAAGAACGAGAAGGTCAAGGTTCTCGGAGATGGCGACATTGCGGTTAAGCTCAATGTGACCGTCGACAAGGTCTCGCGCTCGGCTGAGCAAAAGATCGTCGCTGCCGGCGGTTCGATCCAGTAGGTGAAGGCGGCCCAGTGGGCCGCCTTCACTGCAGGTCTGCGGCCCACTCGGGCCACAGCATCCCTTCGCCGCCGGGCGGGTGGATGCTCATGGTTTTTCTACGGGAGGTCCTCGTGTTCAGAGCTATCGGGCGGATCTTCCGCACGCCCGACCTGCGTCGAAAGATTGGCTTCACCCTCGGGATTGTCGCCATCTTCCGCCTGGGATCATTCATTCCCGCGCCGTTCGTCGACTTCCAGAACGTACAGATCTGCCTCGCCGGCAACCAGGGCGCGACGGGCCTCTATCAGCTCGTCAACCTGTTCAGCGGTGGCGCGCTCTTGCAGCTCTCGATCTTCGCGCTCGGCATCATGCCGTACATCACCGCGTCGATCATCACGCAGCTGTTGCGCGTCGTCATTCCGCACTTCGACACCCTGCACAAAGAGGGTCAGGCGGGTCAGGCGAAGCTCACGCAGTACACCCGCTACATGACGATCGCCCTCGCGGTTCTGCAGTCGACCACCCTCATCACGGTCGCTCGCGCCGGAGCGCTCTTCCCGACCACGAGTGGCGTTGCCGAGTGCAGCCAGCTCATTACGAACGACGCGTGGTACGCGATTCTGCTCATGGTCATCACCATGACGGCGGGCACGGGCCTCATCATGTGGTTCGGTGAACTCGTGACCGAGCGCGGCATCGGCAACGGTATGTCGCTGCTGATCTTCACGTCGATCGCGGCGACCTTCCCCTCGGCACTCTGGGCGATCGCGGTGTCGCAGGGCCCCGAGATCTTCGTGCTCGTTCTCGGCATCGGTCTGCTCGTCATGGCCGGCGTTGTGTTCGTCGAGCAGTCGCAGCGTCGCATCCCCGTTCAATATGCCAAGCGCATGGTCGGTCGCCGCACCTACGGCGGCAACAACACCTACATTCCGATCAAGGTGAACATGGCGGGTGTTGTGCCCGTGATCTTCGCGTCGTCGCTGCTCTACTTGCCTGCCCTCATCGCGCAGTTCAACCAGCCGGCCGCCGGCGAAACGGCACCCGAGTGGGTTGTGTGGATTCAGAACAACCTGGTCTCGGGCGATAACCCGATCTACATGGTCGTGTACTTCTTGCTCATCGTGGGCTTCACCTACTTCTACGTGGCGATCACCTTCAACCCTGAAGAGGTCGCCGACAACATGAAGAAGTACGGCGGCTTCATTCCGGGCATTCGGGCTGGTCGTCCGACGGCGGAATACCTCGACTACGTGCTGACGCGCGTGACCCTGCCTGGCTCGCTCTACCTCGGTTTGATCGCGCTCATCCCGCTCATTGCCTTTGCGGCGATCGGGGCCAACCAGAACTTCCCGTTCGGTGGTGCGAGCATCCTGATCATCGTTGGTGTCGGCCTCGAGACGGTCAAGCAGATCGACGCGCAGCTGCAGCAGCGTCACTACGAAGGCTTGCTGCGATGAGCGCCCGTCTGCTGCTGATAGGCCCGCCCGGTGCGGGTAAGGGCACGCAGGCGCAACGGCTGTCGGCGGCGCTGGGGATTCCGGCAATCTCGACGGGAGACATCTTCCGCGAGCACTTGCGCAACGAGACCGAGCTGGGCCTGAAGGCGAAGGCATACATGGATGCGGGCGACAACGTGCCCGACAGCCTCACGAATGATCTCGTGGCCGACCGGCTGTCGCAGCCCGACGCTGCCGCAGGCTTCTTGCTCGATGGCTACCCCCGGACGATCGACCAGGTTCGCGCGCTCGATGAGCTTCTTGCCGCGGGCGGGGCGTCGATGGACGCCGTGGTCGAGCTCGTCGCTGAGCCCGATGTTGTTGTCGAGCGCTTGAAGAAGCGTGCACTCGAGCAAGGTCGTTCTGACGACGACGAAGCCGTTGTGCGCCACCGCCTCGAGGTCTACGCCGAGCAGACCGCTCCGCTCATCGGGGTGTATGACGAGCGCGGCTTGCTCGCGAAAGTCGACGGCATCGGCGAGGTTGCCGAAGTGACCGCGCGAATCGAAGCGGCTCTCGCGGCTCGCGGCATCCTGTTCGCCGTCTAGATCAGACGCGGCGCTTGCGAACGCGCGCCGACTTGCCCTCGGGCGCCAATATCACCTAAGCTCGATTTTTGGTGCCTTTGGCACGCCTTCGGCGTGTCTCCCGAGATCCCGCCGTGCAGAGGGGATTTCTCGCAGCAGCACCGCGTCATCCGCACGACCGGTAGAAACCACACTTTTAGCGACGAAGAGGCAATGGCCAAAAAAGACGGTGTCATCGAGATTGAAGGCTCGGTGGTCGAAGCGCTGCCCAACGCGATGTTTCGCGTCGAGCTGACCAACGGCCACAAGGTGCTCGCTCACATCTCGGGAAAGATGCGCCAGCACTACATCCGCATTCTTCCTGAAGACCGCGTGATCGTAGAGCTGAGCCCCTATGACCTTACCCGTGGCCGCATCGTCTATCGCTACAAATAACGGTTTCTCCGGATAAGGAACGGCCCGGGGATCCACCCGGCGCACGAGGCCAGCGAGAGAGAAGAACACCATGAAGGTCAACCCCAGCGTCAAGCCCATTTGCGACAAGTGCAAGGTGATCCGCCGCCACGGAAACGTGATGGTCATCTGCGAGAACCCGCGTCACAAGCAACGCCAGGGCTAGGGCTTAGGCCCCCACCAACTCACAACTGAATACGACTACCAGGCAGTTCCAGAACCCGCGGATGCGGGGGACACCCAGGGCGGGAGGCCCTGGCACCGGTTCTGCTCCACACCTCTCACCCACCTGAAGGAGCCGTCATGGCCCGTCTTGCCGGAGTGGACATCCCGCGCGATAAGCGCGTGGAGATCGCCCTCACTTACATCTATGGAGTCGGACGCACGCGTTCGACCGAAACCCTCGTCGCCACGGGCATCGACCCCAACGTGCGCGTCAAGGACCTGACCGACGACCAGCTCGTCGCTCTGCGTGACCACATCGAAGGCACCTACAAGGTCGAGGGTGACCTCCGCCGAGAGGTTGCCGCCGACATCCGCCGCAAGGTCGAGATCGGCTCGTACGAGGGCATCCGTCACCGTCGTGGCCTCCCTGTGCGCGGCCAGCGCACGAAGACCAACGCGCGTACCCGCAAGGGCCCGAAGCGCACCGTCGCCGGCAAGAAGAAGGCGCGCTAGTCCGGCCCCGCCGCGACCCGCGTAATCCACAGGTTTAGGAGAAGACCATGGCAGCACCCAAGTCGGCCGCGCGTAAGCCCCGCCGCAAAGAGAAGAAGAGCATTGCCGTCGGGCAGGCTCACATCAAGTCAACGTTCAACAACACGATCGTGTCGATCACCGACCCGACCGGCGCCGTCATCAGCTGGGCTTCGTCGGGCCAGGTCGGCTTCAAGGGTTCGCGCAAGTCGACCCCGTTCGCCGCTCAGCTCGCCGCCGAGTCGGCCGCCCGCCAGGCGCAAGAGCACGGCATGAAGAAGGTTGACGTCTTCGTGAAGGGCCCCGGCTCGGGCCGCGAAACCGCGATCCGTTCGCTGCAGGCCGCTGGCCTCGAGGTGGGTTCGATCAGCGACGTGACGCCTCAGGCGCACAACGGCTGCCGCCCGCCCAAGCGTCGTCGCGTCTAGTTCTTCGGTCGTCGTGACCCGGTCCGAGTTCAGCTCGGACCGGCGCGGCGGTCGCGGCGATGCGTGACATCGCCTCCTGCTTCACAGCGCGTGAATAACTCAACACACTCGACGAGCCAGCCACTCGTCGCGCCACAAGTGTCATATGGCGGACACTTTGCCGAAAGGAATCAATAGTGCTCATCGCACAACGTCCCACGCTGACCGAGGAGAACGTCTCCGAGTACCGGTCCCGGTTCATCATCGAGCCGTTGGAGCCCGGTTTCGGCTACACCCTCGGTAACTCGCTGCGCCGCACGCTGCTCTCGTCGATTCCCGGGGCAGCCGTGACGAGCATCCGTATCGACGGCGTTCTTCACGAGTTCAGCACCATCGCTGGCGTGAAGGAAGACGTCACCGAGATCATCTTGAACGTGAAGAACCTCGTGGTCTCGAGCGAGCACGACGAGCCCATCACCGCCTACCTGCGCAAGCAGGGTGCGGGCGAAGTGACGGCCGCTGACATTTCGGCTCCTGCTGGCGTCGAGATTCACAACCCTGAGCTCGTCATTGCGACGCTCAACGACAACGCGAAGTTCGAGCTCGAGCTGACCATCGAGCGTGGCCGTGGCTACGTGAGCGCGACCCAGAACCGAAGCGAGTTCAGCGAGGCCGGCCAGATTCCGGTCGACTCGATCTACTCGCCCGTGCTCAAGGTCACCTACCGCGTTGAAGCAACGCGTGCCGGTGAGCGCACCGACTTCGACCGCCTCGTCGTTGACGTGGAGTCGAAGCCCGCGATCACGCCGCGTGACGCAATCGCGTCGGCCGGCCGCACGCTCGTCGAGCTGTTTGGCCTCGCGCGCGAGCTCAACACGCAGGCCGAGGGCATCGAGATCGGCCCCGCGCCGGTTGACGCCGTTCTCTCGACCGAGCTCTCGATGCCGATCGAAGACCTCGACCTCTCGGTGCGCAGCTACAACTGCCTCAAGCGCGAAGGCATCAACACGGTCAGCGAGCTCGTTGCGCTCTCTGAGACGCAGTTGATGAACATCCGCAACTTCGGCCAGAAGTCGGTCGACGAGGTCAAAGACAAGCTGGTCGAGATGGGCCTCTCGCTCAAGGACGCGGTTCCCGGGTTCGACGGCGCTCACTTCTACGGCGGCTACGACGACGAGGAGAGCTAGGCCGCACCGCGGTCCGCATAGCTCGCCCACTCTTCACTGATACGAAAGAACACACACCATGCCTCAGCCCACGAAGGGTCCCCGCCTCGGTGGCGGTCCCGCCCACGAGCGCCTGCTCCTCGCCAACCTCGCGACGGCGCTGTTCACCCACAAGCGCATCACGACGACCGAGACGAAGGCCAAGCGCCTTCGCCCGCTCGCGGAGCGCCTCATCACCTTCGCGAAGCGTGGTGACTTGCACGCTCGTCGTCGCGTCATGACGGTCGTTCGTGACAAGAGCGCCGTGCACGAGCTCTTCACGGAGATCGCGCCGCTCGTCGCCGAGCGCGAGGGTGGCTACACCCGCATCACGAAGGTCGGCTACCGCAAGGGCGACAACGCGCCCATGGCGGTAATCGAGCTCGTTCTCGAGCCGGTCAACCCCAAGGCGAAGCCCGCCAAGAAGGCGGCCGCGCCCGCTGCGAAGGCGCCCGTCGCCGAGGTCGTCGCTGACGAGGTCGTCGCTGACGGGGCCGTTGCCGAGGTCGTCGCTGACGAGGTTGCCACGGACGAGTCGGCTCCTGCTGAGGTCGCTGCTGACGAGGCTGCTGCTGACGAGGCTGTCGCCGAGGCCGAGTCGGCTGACGACACCAAGTAGTTCCGCGGGATCACGATCCCGTCACGGCCCCCGCTCGAGAGAGCGGGGGCCGTACGCTTTTCGCGTGCTTCCCCTCCGAGAACGAGTGAATGCCCCCGCCGTAGAGCTACCGAGCGGCCCGGATGGCATTCGCTGGCGCCCGCTGAGTCGCGATGACGCCGAGATCATCACCGAACTCGCCGAGCGCATCAGTGCTCGTGACCACCCCACGTGGAGCGAACCGGTCGACGAGATCCGCGAAGAACTGCACCACTCGTGGGTCGAACCCGCTCACGACGGTGTTCTTGCCCTCGATGAAACGGGGACGGCCGTGGCGTGGGGCCTTGTCGTTGCCCCGCCGGATCCCGAATCGATCGTGCGGGTCATCCTGTTCGGTGGGGTGGCGGCAGAACGACGTGGTTCGGGCGTGGGCCGGCGCCTGTTGGCGTGGCAACACGCTCGCGCCACCGCCAAGCTCGCGGAGAGCGACCTCGCGATGCCCGCCTGGGTGCTGAGTTCTGCGGCCGACCGGGCGCCCGAGCATGGCCGACTGCTCGACAGGGCCGGGTTCGCCCCCGCTCGCTATTTCACAACGCTCGAGGCCGACCTTGAGCGCACGAGTGCGCCCGTCACCGTGCCTGACGGTCTCACGGTGGTTCCCTTCGAGGAGTCGCTCAGTGAGGCCGTGCGTCACGCCAAGAACGCCGCCTTCGCAGACCACTGGGGGAGCCAGCCGGTCAGCCGCGAAGGCTGGGAGTCGATGCAGACCCTCGACAGCTTTCGTCCGGAGTTGTGCCGCGTGGCTCTCGACGGTGACGTCGTCGTCGGATTCGTCATCACCGAGATCAACGAAGACGATTGGGAACGTCAGGGCTCGCGATCGGCTTATATCGGCCTCGTCGGAACAACACGCGAGTGGCGAGGTCGGGGTGTGGCGAGCGCGCTCATCGCCGACGTGATGCAGGCGTACCGGGATGCGGGGCTCGAGACCGCCGTGCTCGACGTCGATGCCGACAACCCGACGGGTGCTCTTGGCGTCTACACGAGGCTCGGGTTCGAGCCCACGGCCCGCGACGTCCTGTATCGCGTCGTCTACTAGCGGAGACGAGACGCGGCTAGACTTATCGCGGACGCGGCAACTCGGGTTGCTCCTCATAGTTCACGGCCGCGGGCAATGCCGCGAGTTCATACAGCGCCGCTTCGATGGCCGTCGCGTAGATGCGTCCGCCCGCGGAACCCGGGTGCACTTGGTCACGGGCAAGCAGGTCGAGCCGGGGAGCAATGGCCGTTCGCCAATCGGCGAGTACCACGTTTCGGTAGTCGTCGGCGAATGCCGTGAGGCTCGCATTGACTCCGGGAATCCAGCCCCGAGGAGCTTGAGCACTCACGAGCACCAGTTGTCGATCGGGTCCGAGAATCGCGCGCATCTCATGCAACGTCGCGACGTCAATCGAACCGTTCGTGCCGAGCCCGATGATCATGATGGGCCGCAATTGTCCTTTGCGGGCGATGGCGCGAAGAATCGCTGGGCCTTGGCGCATTTGACGGGAGACGGCCGCGTCGATCGCGATTCCGGGAAACTGGGCCTGGAGCTGTGGGGCCGCGGCGAGCATGACGGAGTCGCCGATCGCGATGATCTGGTCGCCCGAGGCGATGACAATGTCGCTCGGCTCATCGGGTCCGCGTTCCGCGAGTGGCACGCGCAGCGGTACGGCGGGCAGCGGCCTGTCGAGGGCCGCCTGCCCAGCAGCGATGAACGCTTCCGCTTCTGATTGCGCGGGGGCGCGGATGACGGCAATCGCGGCGCTCGCCGTGACCCCCGAGAGCGCGGCGGCGAGCCCGAGAACGAGGCCGGCGCGTCGAACGCGGCCCCAGCCGAGGTCGCCGCGCACCGCCCGCTCGAGGTGGCGCGTGCGAACGGGCTGCTCAATAAAGCGGTAGCTCAACGCGGCGAGCACGACCGAGATGACGAGGGCGGCCAGCCCGAGCAGCCAGCTCTGCTCGCCGATGCGGTCGACCTGGGGGAGGGCCGCAGCGAGAAGCATGAGCGCGGGCCAGTGCCACAGGTAAAGACCGTACGACCGTTCACCGACCCAGCGCGCGAGGGGGGCATCCGCGACGCGCACGGTGGCGCTTGCCGGGTGCGCGAGGCACACGATGAGCACGGCCGTGAGTAGGCTCGCCGCCGCGAGGCCGCCGAGGTAGGTCGCCGCCGAGTCGATCGCGAGCACGAGAGCGAGGGCGCCGAGACCGCTCACGGCGAGCACGACTCCGAGGTCGGCGACCCACCCCGGTGAAAGGCGGTCGGATGCGCGCGCACGAAGCGGGTCAACCCCGAGCGCCACGCCCGCGCCCAGCAGCAACCCGAAGCCGTGCGTGAGGGTCGAGAGGTACACGACCGAGGCCGGCCCGGGATCACTGCCGGGGTCGCCCGCGAGCACCGCCATCGCCACGGCGGATCCCAGGGCGAAAACGAGCGGCAGGGCCACCCTCAGCCATCTCAAAGGCATGAGCAGCAGCACGATGATCACGAGCGGCCACACGAGGTAGAACTGTTCTTCAACCGCGAGAGACCAGGCGTGCCGGAAGAGGTCGGGGCTCGTCTGATCGAGGTAACTCGAGCCCTGCGCGATCGCCCACCAGTTGCTGCTGAAGGTCAGCACGCCCGCGAGTTGCCAGCCGATGCCGACGAGCACGTCTCCGCCGATGAGGGCCGCGACTGCCGTCGAGACCCCGACGACGACGATGAGGGCCGGAAGCAGTCGTCGGGCGCGCCGAGCCCAGAACCGACCGAGCGTGATGCGCCCGTGTTCGCGGTGCTCCGCGATCATGAGGGCCGAAATGAGGTAGCCGCTGACGACGAAGAATACGTCGACGCCGATGAACCCACCGGGCAGCAATCCCGGGAACAGGTGGTACCCGAGCACGAACACGATCGCGAGGGCCCGTAGGCCGTCGAGCCCAGGGAGGCGGTCGCGAGCAACGGTGCTCGTGGAGATGGCCGACATGGTGCATCCAGCGTCGCGCCCCAACGCCTCGCGGTCAAATAACGCGCCGTACACTGGGCGGTTGTGGAGAGTGTGCCCGGGAATGTGCGGCTGCGGCTCGACATCGCCTACGACGGCACGGCCTTCTCGGGCTGGAGCAAGCAGCCGGGTCTGCGCACGGTGCAAGAGGTCATCGAAGACGCGATCGCGACGCTCGTACGGCATCCCGACCTCGAGGTTCGACTCGTCGTCGCGGGTCGCACCGACGCGGGAGTGCACGCCACGGGGCAAGTTGCGCACATTGATCTGACCGAGAAGCAGTGGCGGGCGATCGCGGCGGCCCGGCGCGGCGGCACGACAGAAGAGTCACTCACGCGTCGCCTCAACGGCATCATCAGCGCGAGGTCACCCGACGTGGTGATCTCACGTGTGTCGATCGCCCCCGAGGGCTTCGACGCACGCTTCTCGCCGCTGTGGCGCCGCTACGAGTACCGCATTGCCGACGCAACGAGCGGTCATGACCCGCGCCGACGGGCGCACACGCTGTGGCATCCGAATGCCCTCAATGAGGCGGCGATGGATGCTGCTGCCCGCAGTCTGCGCGGCCTGCATGACTTCGCGGCCTTCTGTAAGCCGCGCGAGGGGGCGACCACCATTCGTACCCTGCTCGACTATGAGTGGACGCGGGACGCCGACGGCGTGCTCATCGCCACCGTGCGAGCGGATGCGTTCTGCCACTCGATGGTGCGCGCGCTCGTGGGTGCGGCGGTCGCGGTGGGACTTGGCAAGCTCGCGCCCGACGAGCTCACGCGCATTCTTGATGCGGCGGTCAAGGCGAATGCGTTTCCGGTCGTGGCGGCGAAAGGGCTCACGCTCGTCGAGGTGGCATATCCGCCTGACGCCGAGCTCGGGGCTCGTGCCGAGCTCACGCGGGCGCGACGCGAGCCCGTGGGCCGGGCATCCGACCCCTCGGACTAATCGCTCAGATTGACCGGCCTCCCGCCGACGGGTAAGCTCGACCCTTGGTGCCCGTCGCCGACGGCCATCCGGTTGAGCCCTCCACCGTGGCGTTCGCTCTCATCGAGACGCGAACTCCCCCCGGAGCGGGATTCACGAACTACTCGACACGAAAGTACTAGCACTGTGACGCGAACTTTCAGCCCCACTCCCGCTGACGTTCAGCGCAACTGGGTCGTCATCGACGCAACCGATGTCGTCCTGGGCCGCCTCGCCAGCCACGCCGCCGTTCTCTTGCGCGGCAAGCACAAGCCGACCTTTGCCCAGCACATGGACATGGGTGACTTCGTCATCATCATCAACGCCGACAAGGTGGCCCTGACGGGCTCGAAGCTCGCGCAGAAGAAGGCCTACCGCCACTCGGGTTACCCGGGCGGCCTCACGGCAACCTCCTACAGCGAGCTGCTCGAGAAGAACCCTGAGCGCGCGGTTGAGAAGGCGATCCGCGGCATGCTGCCGAAGAACTCGCTGGGCCGCGCCCAGATCAAGAAGCTCAAGGTCTACACGGGTGCCGAGCACCCGCACGCTGCGCAGCAGCCGACGACCTACACCCTCGACCAGGTCGCCCAGTAGCGGCCGCGCAGACGCTAAGGATCAGCATCGTGGCAGACGTTACGAACACCGACATCAACACTGACGACATCACTCCCGAGTCGGCTCCCGAGAGCTACACGACCGAGTCGGCGGCACCCGCCGCGTCGGCCGCTCCTCGCGCCATTCTCTCGGTGGGGGGCGCGGCCGTGGGTCGCCGCAAGCAGGCCATCGCCCGCGTGCGCATCAACCCGGGCGCCGGCACCTACAAGGTCAACGGGCGCACGCTCGAAGACTACTTCCCGAACAAGCTGCACCAGCAGCTCATCAACGACCCCTTCACCATCCTTCAGCTGGGTGGCGCGTACGACGTCGTTGCGCGCATCACGGGCGGCGGCCCCTCGGGCCAGGCGGGCGCCTTGCGTCTCGCCATCGCGCGTGCGCTCAACGAGATCGACCGTGAGAACAACCGCCCGACCCTCAAGAAGGCTGGCTTCCTCACGCGCGACGCTCGCGTCATCGAGCGCAAGAAGGCCGGTCTCAAGAAGGCCCGCAAGGCTCCGCAGTACTCGAAGCGCTAGTCGAACGAGGAGAGGCTCGTCATGGGTCGACTCTTCGGCACGGATGGGGTTCGAGGGCTGGCCAACGGTGATCTCACCGCTGACCTGGCCCTCGGCCTCTCCCAGGCCGCGGCTCGCGTGCTCACCTCCGGGCGGCACGCTGAAGAACTGCGCGCCGCGGGCAAACGCCCGACGGCGATCGTGGCGCGCGATCCGCGCGTCTCAGGCCAGTTTCTGACGGCCGCGGTCTCGGCGGGGCTCGCGAGTTCGGGCATCGACGTGCTCGATGCGGGTGTGATTCCGACCCCGGCTGCTGCTTTTCTCGTGGGAGACATTGGCGCCGACTTTGGCGTCATGATCTCGGCCTCGCACAATCCGGCCCCCGACAATGGCATCAAGTTCTTCTCGTTCGGCGGCACCAAGTTGCCGGATGCGGTCGAAGACCGCATTGAAGAGGCGATGTCGGGCGACAAGCTCGCGCCGACCGGCGCGGGCGTCGGCCGCATCCGTCGATTCGCCGACGCCGAAGACCGCTACGTCTTGCACTTGCTCGGCACGCTCGACGTGTCGCTCGCGGGCCTCCACGTCGTGATCGACTGCGCGCACGGCGCCGCGGCGGGAATCTCGCCGCAGGTCTTCGCTGATGCCGGCGCTCGCGTCACGGTCATTGGCAGCGACCCAGACGGCCTCAACATCAATGACGGCGTGGGTTCGACGCACCTCGAGCCCCTGCGGGCCGCCGTGCTCGACGCAGGCGCTGATCTCGGGATCGCCCACGACGGCGACGCCGACCGCTGCTTGGCGGTGGATGCTGCGGGTCGCGTCATCGACGGCGACCAGATCATGGCGATCATCGCGCTCTCGATGAAGGCGCGCGGCCAATTGACCGACAACACGCTCGTCGCCACGGTCATGAGCAACCTGGGCCTCAAGCGCGCGATGGCCGAGCACGGTGTGCGCATGATCGAAACGGGCGTTGGCGACCGTTACGTTCTCGAGGCCCTTGCCGAACACGGGCTTGCCCTCGGCGGCGAGCAGTCGGGCCACATCATCATGAGTGAGCACGCCACGACGGGTGACGGCATTCTCACGGGATTGCAGCTCGCGGCCGAGATGGTGCGCTCGGGCAAGACCCTCGCCGAGCTGGCCGATGTCATGACGGTATTTCCGCAAGTGCTCATCAACGTGCGCGGAGTCGACCGTGCGGCACTCGAGGGCCACGCGGTCGTCGCGGCAGCCGTTGCCGCCGAAGAAGCCGCCCTCGGCGACAGCGGACGCGTGCTGCTGCGCGCGAGCGGCACCGAACCGATGGTGCGCGTCATGGTCGAAGCTGCCGAGCAGTCCATCGCCGAAGAAGTGGCCGAGCGCCTCGCCGCGGTCGTTCGCGAGCAGCTCGCCGTCTAGTTCGATCTAGATCTTTCGCAGCAACACGGTCTCGACCGTGTGGTCGCTCGCTTTGCGCAAGACGAGAGATGCCCGCGCGCGCGTTGGCAGGATGTTGTGCACGAGATTGGGCTCGTTGATGTCGCGCCAAATCTCGCGGGCCTTGGCGATAGCTTCGTCGTGCGAGAGCGCGGCGTAGCGGTGGAAGTAGCTGCGTGGGTCGGTGAATGCGCCGCGCTGCAGGGCCAAGAAGCGCTCTTCGTACCACTGGGCGATGTCGCTCGTGCGGGCATCCACATAAATGGTGAAATCAAAGAGGTCGCTCACCGCGAGCGATGCCCCGGGCCCGGGCGGCTGCAACACATTGAGGCCCTCGACAATGAGAATGTCGGGGCGACGCACGATGACCTCGGCGCCGGGCACGCGGTCGTAACTCAAATGGCTATAGACGGGCGCGCGAACCTCATCGGCACCCGCCTTCACGCGGGCGACAAAGCGCAAGAGCGCACGGCGGTCGTAGGACTCGGGGAAGCCTTTGCGGTGCAGAATGCCGCGCCGTTCGAGTTCGGCCGTGCTGAGCAAGAAGCCGTCGGTGGTTACGCGCTCGACGCGCGGGGTATCGGGCCAGCGCGAGAGCAATTCGCGCAAGAGCCGCGCGATGGTCGACTTACCGACAGCGACTGAACCCGCCACGCCGATCACAAAGGGCGTGTGCTCGCCGGGTTCGCGCAAAAAGCTGCGCGTTGCCTGGTGCAGGTCGCGCGCTCCGACTGCATAGAGGCTCAACAGCCTGCTGAGGGGCACATAGACCTCGGCCACTTCGCGCATGTCGAGCGAGTCGCCGAGACCACGCAATTGCACGAGTTCGGTTTCGGTCAACGGATGCGCGGTTGACGGAGCGAGGGCAGCCCACTGCTTCCGGTCGATCTCGTCGAACGGGCTTGTTTCGCGCGCTGCGCTCGGATCGCTCATCGGCACCACAGTACCCCCGGGCATTCTGCTGTGGCAGGGGCCGTAGAATGGTCGGCTATGTGCGGAATCGTGGGCTATGTCGGAACCCGGGGCAGCGTCGAGGTGCTTCTGGGTGGTCTCAAGCGGCTCGAGTACCGGGGCTATGACTCGGCGGGCGTTGCCGTCATCGACGACAACGGCCAGCTCGATACGCGCAAGCACGCCGGCAAGCTCGGCATCTTGAGTGATGACCTCGCCGCCACGCCCCTCACCGATGGCCAAACGGGCATTGGTCACACGCGATGGGCAACGCACGGCGGGCCGACCGACGAGAACGCACACCCGCACCTTGGTGATGGGGGCAAGCTCGCGCTCATTCACAACGGAATCATTGAGAACTTCGCCGAACTCAAAGACGAGTTGCTGGCACACGGTCACACGTTCTCGTCGCAGACCGACAGCGAGGTCGCGGCCCTCATGGTGGGCGATGCCTTCCGCGAGTCGGGCGACCTCACGAGCGCGATGCTGACGGTCGTCAATCGCCTTGAAGGTGCCTTCACGCTCCTGGCCGTGCACGCCGACCAGCCGCACGTAGTCGTCGGCGCGCGCCGCAACTCGCCGCTCGTGATCGGCCTCGGCGATGGCGAGAACTTCTTGGGCTCTGACGTCGCCGCGTTCGTCGAATACACCCACCGCGCCATGGAGATCGGTCAAGACCAGCTCGTGACCATTCGTCCCGACAGCGTCGAGGTGGTCGACTTCGCCGGCACGCCCGTGACCCCGAACACCTTCGAGGTGAACTGGGATGCCTCGGCTGCCGAAAAGGGCGGCTGGTCGAGCTTCATGGCGAAAGAGATCAGCGAAGAGCCCGAAGCCGTGGCCAAGACCATCATTGGTCGCGTTCACGACGGACTCGTCGACCTGCCGGAGGTGACGGCGCTCGGCGCCGACGTGCTCTCGGGCATCGATCGCGTGCTCATCATCGCGTGCGGCACGGCCGCCTACGCCGGCATGGTCGGCAAGTATGCGATCGAGCAGTGGGCGCGTATTCCGGTTGACGTCGAACTTGCTCACGAGTTCCGGTACCGCGAGCCGGTGCTCTCGCCCAAGACGTTGGTTGTCTCGATCAGCCAGTCGGGCGAGACGATGGACACTCTCATGGCCGTGAAGTACGCGCGCGAGCAGGGTGCACGCACGCTGTCGATTTGCAACACGCAGGGCGCGACGATTCCGCGCGAGTCCGACGCCGTCGTCTACACCCACGCTGGTCCCGAAGTGGCGGTTGCCTCGACCAAGGCCTTCGTCGCGCAAATCACCGCGATCTACTTGCTGGGGCTGCAGCTCGGGCAGGTTCGCGGCACGCTGACTCCCGAGCGTGCGCGCGGGCTCGTCGCCGAACTGCAGTCGGTGCCCGAGAAGCTCACCGCGGTTCTCACGACCGGCGAGCGCATCAAAGAGCTCGCCCACTGGATGGCCGACACGCGCTCGGTGCTCTTCTTGGGCCGGCACGTGGGTTACCCGGTCGCACTCGAGGGTGCTCTCAAGCTCAAGGAGCTCGCCTACATCCACGCCGAGGGCTTCGCCGCGGGCGAGCTCAAGCATGGGCCGATCGCCCTCATCGAGCCCGGGCAGGTGGTGTTCGTGATCGTTCCGAGCCCGCGTGACCCGAACTCGTTGCACGCGAAGGTTGTCTCGAACATCCAAGAGATTCGTGCGCGCGGTGCGCGCGTGATTGCGATTGCCGAAGAGGGCGATGTGGCGGTCTTGCCGCACGCCGATGAAGTCATTCGCATTCCGCTCGCGTCGCCGTTCTTTGAGCCCCTGCTCGCCGTGGTTCCGTTGCACATTTTCGGCATGGAGCTTGCCTCGGCGAAGGGGCTCGACGTCGACCAGCCGCGCAACCTCGCCAAGTCGGTCACGGTCGAGTAGCCGGTTCGGCGGAGTCGTCGGGCACGCCATGGGCCGCATCGTGGGAATCGGTGTCGACGTCGTCGACCTCGCGCGATTCGAACGTGCCCTCGACCGCACCCCGCGATTGCGCGAGAGGCTTTTCACCGAGGCCGAACGCGAGCTTCCGCTGCGGTCGCTCGCCGGGCGCTTTGCCGCGAAAGAGGCTCTGCTCAAGGCGCTCGGAGCCACCGATGGCGTCAGTTGGCACGACATGCGCGTGGTCGCCGACGACGAGGGGAATCCCGACCTGGTCGTGAGCGGCCGGGCCGCCGAGATCGTTGCGGCGCGCGGCATCGGTTCACTGCACGTGTCGATGTCGCACGACGCGGGCGTCGCGATCGCGTTTGTCGTGGCGGAGTCATGACCGGGCCACTGCGCGAGGCGCGCATCTCGCCGGCGGCCATCGGTGCCAACGCCGAGACGATGCGTCGACTCGTGCCCACGCCGCACAGCATGGCGATCGTCAAGGCCGACGGCTATGGCCACGGGGCGGTCACGGCTGCCCGCGCCGCGCTCGAGGCCGGCGTCGACCACCTCGGTGTTGCCGATCTCGACGAAGCCTTCGAATTGCGGGCCGCGGGCATCGACGCTCCCGTACTTGCGTGGTTGCACGACCCCGAGGCCGACTTCGCCGCCGCTGCCGAGGCAGGCATCATGCTCGGAATCAGCTCGCGGGCCCAGCTCGCCCGTGCGGCGGCCAGCGGCCATCGCGCGACGGTGCACATCAAGGTCGATACCGGGCTCTCGCGCAACGGCCTCGTCGAGGCGGAGTGGCCCGCCCTCGTCGAGGAGCTTGCGGCAGCCGTTGCAGCGAACACCGTTCACCTCGGCGGCGTCTTCAGCCACCTGTCGAACACATCGCCGGACGACGATCGCGCGCAAGTGGTCGCATTCGAGCGGTTTCTGGATGCGGTGCGCGCGGTCAATCTCGACCCGGGCATCCGCCACCTCGCCGCATCGGCCGCGGCGCTTGACCACCCCGCAGCGCGCTATGACATGGTGCGGCTCGGGCTGGCGCTCTACGGCATCGCGCCGGAGCGCCACCTACGGGGAGCACTCCCGCTCGTGCCGGCGATGCGGCTGAGCGCGAAGGTCGCGGGGCTCAAGCGCGTACCGGCCGGCAGCGGAGTCTCGTACGGCTACCTGCACCGCACGACGCAGCCCACGACGCTCGCCCTCGTGCCTCTCGGCTATGCCGACGGCGTGCCGCGCACGGCCGTCGATGCCCCCGTGCGCATTGGCGATCACGTGCATCGCGTCGTGGGGCGCATCGCTATGGATCAGCTCATCGTCGATGTCGGAGACGCCCCCGTCGCCCTCGGTGACCGCGCGGTGCTGTGGGGCGACCCAGCCGAGGGTGACCCGCATGTCGACGAGTGGGCCGACGCTGCGGGCACGATCGCCTATGAACTCGTCACGCGACTGGGTCGGCGCGTGCATCGCACGAGGGCCTGACGATGGCGATCACTCGCTCGATCGCCGACCCCGACGCGATGGCGGCGTTCGGCGCGCAGGTTGCCGCGCAGCTGGGCGCCGGTGACGTCGTGTTGCTGACGGGTGAACTCGGGGCAGGCAAGACGACCTTCACGCGCGGGCTTGGCGCGGCGCTCGGAGTGCGCGGCACCGTCACGAGCCCGACCTTCGTTCTCGCGCGCACCCACCCCCGTGAGGGCCAACCGGCCCTCGTGCACGTCGATGCCTACCGTTTGCGCGATGCGGCCGAGCTCGACGACCTTGACCTCGACTACTCCGGATCGATCGTCGTCGTCGAGTGGGGCGCGGGCTTGATCGAACACCTCGTCGATGAGTGGCTATCGATCACGATCATGCGCCCCACCGGAGCGGCCGAGACCGTCGACGAGGCCGACGTTCACCCGGAGTCTGAATCGGCTGAGCTCATCGAGCCGCGCACCGTCACGATCGAGGGCATTGGCCCCCGCTGGGCCGACCTAGGCTGGCTGCATGCTGCTCGCGATTGATACATCGGCGGGCACGGCCGTTGCCGTCGTCGGGCTCGACGGCCGTGTGCTCGCGCAGCGCAGCACCGACGACACCCGTCGGCACGCCGAGGTCATCGGCCCGTTCCTCAACGAGGTGCTGCACGCGCCGGGCGTCTCGACCGCTGCCCTCACGGGTGTCGTCACAGGCATCGGACCGGGGCCCTACACGGGCTTGCGCGTGGGTATTGCGGCGGCGCACGCGGTCGCCTTTGCGCGGGGCATCCCGTTGCTGCCGGTTCCCAGTCACGACGCCGTCGCCCTCGCGCTTGTCGAGGGGGGCATCGCTGCCGGCCGATTCGCCGTGGTGACGGATGCCCGCCGCCGCGAAGTCGCTGTCACGGTGTACTCGGCCGCCCTGCCCCTGCCAACGGTCGTCGAGCCCGCGCACCTCGTCGCGCGTATTGAGTGGACCCCCGACGAGGCCGTGCCCGCGCACGAGGTCGTCGAGATTCCCGCGGTGCCGCTCGCGCACGTGGCACTCGCTCGCCTCGCCGCCGGGCTGCCGTTCGCCGCGCCCCAGCCGCTCTACTTGCGCGCTCCCGACGTAACCCTGTCGAGCCCGAAGCGAGTGACCTCATGATGGCGGCATCGATTCGCGATGCCGCGCTCGGCGACCTCGACGCGATCATGGCCCTCGAGATCTCCACGTTTGTGACCGACGCCTGGAGCCGCGACATGATGGCAGCCGAGCTCGCCGCGCCGCACACGCGCTACATCGTGGCGGTGACGGGCGACCAGATCGTGGGCTACGCGGGCCTGAGTGCCCCCGCCGCCGCAGGCCAAGCCGATGTGCAGACCATCGCGGTCGCTGCCGGCCATCGCGGTCACGGCCTCGGTGCCGAGCTCTTGCGCACGCTGCTCGACGAGGCTGTTGCCCGCGGCGCCGATGATGTGCTCCTCGAAGTGCGAGCCGACAACCCCGCCGCGCAGCGCTTGTATGACCGGCACGGCTTCGAGGCGATTGCCGTGCGGCCGCGCTATTACCAACCCGACGACGTCGACGCGATCGTCATGCGCTGGGAGGTGCCGCGATGACGGCACAGCCCCTGGTCTTGGGCATCGAGTCGAGCTGTGACGAAACGGGCATCGGCATTGTGCGCGGCACAACGCTCCTCGCCAACGTCATCTCCTCGTCAATGCACGAACACGCGCGGTTTGGTGGAGTCGTGCCCGAGGTCGCCGCGCGCGCACACCTCGAAGCGCTCGAGCCCGCGCTGCGCGAGGCTCTCACGGTCGCGGGCGTGACCCTCGACGAGCTCGATGCCATTGCGGTCACGAGCGGTCCGGGGCTGTCGGGCGCCCTCATGGTCGGCGTCGGAGCCGCGAAGGCGCTCGCCGTCGCGCTCGACAAGCCCTTCTACGCGGTCAACCACTTGGTCGGGCACGTGGGCGCCGACGTCTTGCGCGTCGAGGGCGAGCCCTCGATCGAGTTGCCGACCATCGCCATGCTCGTCTCGGGCGGCCACACCTCGCTCTTGCACGTGCGCGATCTCACGAGTGATGTCGAACTGCTCGGCGAGACGATCGACGATGCCGCGGGCGAGGCCTTCGACAAGGTTGCCCGGTTGCTGGGCCTGCCGTACCCCGGTGGCCCCCACATTGACCGCGTGGCGGCTGACGGAGACCCGACCGCCGTGCGCTTTCCACGCGGACTGACCTTGCCAAAAGACCTCGAAAAGCACCGCTACGACTTTTCGTTCTCGGGCCTCAAGACCGCCGTCGCCCGCCACGTCGAAAAGCTGCGGGATGCGGGCGAGCCCGTGCCCGTCGCCGACATCGCCGCCTCCTTTCGCGAGGCGGTCGCCGACGTGCTCACGGCCAAGGCCATCGCGGCATGCGCCGACCTCGGAGTGCCGCGCTTGCTGCTGGGCGGGGGAGTCGCGGCGAACGCGCGGGTTCGCGCTCTGGCCGCGGAGCGCGCCGAGGCGGCGGGCGTCGAGCTCCGCATCCCGCCCCTCTCGCTCTGTACCGACAACGGTGCGATGATCGCCGCGCTCGCCGCGCAACTCATCGTGGCCGGGCATGGCCCTTCGTCGCTCGACGTGAGCGCCGACTCGACTTTGCCGGTGACCCAGATTCAGGCCTAAATCGCCCGTGACGTCGTGCGTCGCGCCTCGTTGACACTCTCTCGGGGCACTGCCAGCATGGACGTGCCCACTCGGGCCGCCACCGACCTTGATTCAGGAGAACCCCTATGTCTGACGTCACTCCTCCCCCCGCCGCGCAGCCGGCTCCGACCCCCTACGCCGCGCCCGCGGGTGCGAAGACGAACACGCTCGCGATCGTTTCGCTCGTGCTTGCCTTCTTCATCTCGCTCGGCGCCGTGATCTGCGGGCACATCGCCCTCAGCCAGATCAAGAAGACGGGTGAGAACGGTCGTGGCCTCGCCCTGGCCGGCCTCATCCTCGGATACGTCGGCCTCGTCGTCGGCTTCTTCGTGGTCGTTATCTCGATCGCTGCGCCGCTTCTCTTCCTCGGCTCGGTCGGCGAGTACACCTACTAAGCCGTCATCGCGACGCGAGGCCCGCACCCGGGTGAATTTCGGGTGCGGGCCTCTATCATGTGCGAAGCAGTTCCCTCCCCGTACCATGACCCGAACGGTGCCCGCCCATGACCGAGTCACCCGCTCGAACCTCTAACCGCCTTGCTCCCGTGGCCCTGATTCTGGCGATTCTGGTCCCCATCGCTGGGGCCGTTTTGGGCCACATCACCTTGCGCCAAATTGCGCAGACTGGCGAGGCGGGCCGCGGCATGGCCCTTGCCGCCACGATCATCGGCTGGGTGGGCACGCTCGCGTGGTTCGCCTTCTGGGGCCTCTACCTCGCGACCCTCGGCAGCCTGGCGCTTTAACCCCTCTACCGCACGCACACTACTGAAGGAGAGCCCTGTGGCCGATTCCACGCTTCCCCCGCCCCCGTCTCCCGCACCCGGTCAGGGTGCGGCGGATGCTCCGCTGCCGACCGTCGAGGCTGCGCCCGCGGCCCGCAAGCCTGCGGCCGCGAAGCCGGCCGCTGCGAAGCCCGCTGCCGCTGCGAAGCCTGCTGCTTCTGCCAAGCCTTCTGCCGCGGCCAAGCCCGCTGCCGCGGCCAAGCCCGCTGCTGCCGCCAAGCCCGCGGCTGCCAAGCCGGCTGCTGCCGCAAAGCCTGCTGCCGCGAAGCCCGCTGCTGCTGCGAAGCCTGCGGCCGCCGCCAAGCCCGCGACCAAGACGGCCGCCGCGCCCGCCCCGGTCGAGCCGGCTCCCGTGGTGGCTCCGGCCGCGGCCGCCGATCGTCCGAACCCCTATGCGCCCGCCGTGGCCGCCCCGGCGGCGCCGGCCGCGACGGCCTACAGCGCCCTGCCGACGGGCCCTTCGTCGACGCTGAGCGTGTTGGCTCTCGTTTTCGGCATCATCGGCCTCGTGTTGTCGCTCGCCGGATTCGGGTTCTTGCCCGCTCTCGCGGGTGTGATTCTCGGCCACATCGCCCTCAAGCGTGAGCCGCACGCTCGCGGCATGGCGATCGGCGGACTCTCCACGGGCTACGCGGGCATTGCGCTCTCGCTGTTGGTCGGCCTCATTTTCTTGGCGTTCGCGTTCTTGCCGTTTATCTTCATCGGCGCGAACGGTGGCTTTGGCGGCTAATCCTGCCGCTCTGCCCCTCGCTGCTTGATCGCCGAGCGGTCGACCTTAGTCGCACCGCTCGGCGATCAGTGCTGTGCGCTCACCCGCGACGCGCGTGAGAATGAGCACGGCCGACTGCGAACCGCGCAACCCGAGCTTGGGGCGCAAGGCCGCGGGGTCGACGTCGACCCCGCGTTTCTTGATTTCGAGTGATCCGATGTCGCGCGCGGCGAGGGCCCGCTTGAGTGCGGGCACGGCGATGGGCAGGCGTTCGAGCACGCGAAACCCGCGGGCGAACGGCGTGACGGTGGCCGCGTCGGCGGTGATGTAGGCGATTGTCGAGTCGAGCATCCGGCCACCCACAGACCGCGCGAGGTCGCCAATGAGGCGGGCCCGGATGACCGCCCCATCGGGCTCGTAGACAAACTCGCCCAGCTCGCCAGCGTCGACGTCGTCGCTGTCGGCGGCGGCCCGCAGCTCGGCGGGCGCATCGTCGCCGCGCAGCACGAGGGCGGCGCGGGCCACGCCCGGCCGCGCGAGAGCGCCGCTCCACAGCACGAGCTCGACGACCTCGCCGTCGACCGATACCCACTGCGCTTCGAGGCCATCGGGAAGCAGAGCGCGATCCATCCCGGGCCCGAGCTTGATGCCGGTCGGCAGCCGTTCGGCGATCGCGAGAGCCTCGGTGAGGCTCGGCGACCAATCGTCGGGTGACGCGAGGCGAGTGGCGCCCTCGCGCCGGGCCGGATCGAGCCACACCCCGTCACAGTCGTCGAGCGACTGCTCGAGCGCATCGCCGTGCACGACCGCCGCGCTCGCGAAGGGCATGAGGTTGTAGGCAGCGATCGCGGCGGTGACGTCGTCTCGCTCAACGGCCGTGACGCTCAGGTCAAGGGCTGCGAGCGCCATGGCATCGCCGCCAATTCCGCAGCCGAGGTCGGCCACGCGCGTGAGCCCGGCCGCGGCGAAGCGGCCGGCGTGCAGCGCCGCGACCCGCAGGCGGGTGGCTTGCTCGAGACCCGTGGGCGTGAAGAGCATCCGCTCGGCGAAGGGGCCGAACTTCTCGGCGGCCTTTCGACGCAATCGATACTGCGTGAGCACGGCCGCGACCCGGGCGGGCGGATGCCCCTGCTTGCGCAATCGCGACACGAGCGCGAGGGCGTCGCTCACGCCCGCACTCGGCTCGAGCTCGTCGAGCAGTCGCAGCGCCTCGGGCGTCAGCAATTCGCGCAGCTCGCTCGCATCCATGCCCCGATCCTCCCACTCCCGTTCGACGGCCACGGCTGGCACTCGGATTGCGTGAGTGCTAACCGCTTCGGTACAGTTGCTTTGGCACTCGCACGTCGAGTGTGCCAACCCCCTCATCGTCGTAAGAAAGAAGAGGTCAACCGTGTCGGTCAGCATCAAGCCGCTCGAGGATCGCATCGTCATCACGCAGGTCGAAGCGGAGCAGACCACCGCTTCGGGTCTCGTCATCCCCGACACTGCCAAGGAAAAGCCCCAGGAGGGCGAAGTTGTCGCTGTCGGCCCCGGCCGCATCGACGACAACGGCAACCGTGTTCCGCTCGACGTCGCCGTGGGCGACCGCGTGCTGTACTCGAAGTACGGCGGCACCGAGGTGAAGTACGGCGGCCAGGAGTTCCTGGTGCTGTCGGCTCGCGACGTGCTCGCGGTGGTCGTGCGCTAGGCGCATCCCCCTCGCATCCGAACCCCCGTTCCGCTTCGTGCGGTCGGGGGTTCGTGCGTTTCACGGCGCGCGAGCCTCCGCACGACGGGGGCTACAGTGGCACCGTGCCCGACTCGCGACTCTCCCCGCGCGGGCTCGCTCTCGCGATTGCGGCCTACGGGCTCTGGGGCTTTCTTCCCCTCTACTTCTTGTCGCTCGAACCGAGCACGCCCATCGAGATCGTCACGTGGCGCATCGTGCTCTCCCTCGTGTTCTGTCTCGTGCTGCTCGCGCTCACGCGAGCGTTTCGGCCCTTCGCGGCGTTGCTGCGTGACCGGCGCATCATGGGGCTCAGCGCCCTGGCCGGCATCCTCATCGCCATCAACTGGATCGTCTATGTCTATGGCTCGACGAACGGCTTCGTCGTCGAGGCCGCCCTCGGCTACTTCATCAACCCCATCGTGTCGATCGCGCTCGGCGTGATTTTCTTGCGCGAGCGGTTGCGCGGGGGGCAGTGGGTGGCCGTGGGCATCAGTGTCGTCGCCGTGCTCGTGCTCGCGATCGGCTACGGCCAGCCGCCCTACATCTCCCTCGCTCTGGCTTTCTCGTTCGGATTCTATGGCTACATCAAGAACCGCATGGGTGGGCGCGTCTCGGCCGTCTCAGGCTTGACGCTCGAAACCGCGTGGCTCGTGCCCGTCGCCGTGGTGGCCCTTGCCTGGGTGCACCTGACGAGCGGCATCTCGCTGGGCGCCGCGGGGCTTGGGCACGCCGTACTGCTCTCGCTGGCGGGCATCATTACCGCCGTGCCGCTGCTGCTCTTTGCGGGAGCAACGCGGCTGTTGCCGCTGAGCGTCATGGGCTTCATTCAGTACTTCGCGCCCGTGCTGCAGTTTGTCTTCGGCGTCGTCGTGCTGCTTGAGCCCATGCCCCTCGAGCGGTGGATTGGCTTTGCGCTCGTGTGGCTCGCCCTCATCGTGCTCACGGTGGAGGCCGTCGTGCACCGCCGCCGTGCTCAGCGCGAACGTCGTGCCTTGCCCGCCGAAACCGGGCCCGTCGAGCCGGTCTAAGCGCGCGGTCACGAAAGCTCGGTGAGCGCTCCATCGAGCTCGGTGATGAACCGTTCGGCGTCGGCTCGCGAAAACGGCAGGGGCGGTCGCAGCTTGAGCGAGGCGTTGTCGCGCCCCGATGCGCTGATCAGGATGCGCCGCGCGCGCAGCTCGCTCACGAGGGCCACCGCCGCCGGCGAATCGGGTTCGCCCGTGGTGGGCTCGACGACGTCGACCGCGAGGTAGAGGCCGCTGCCTCGAACGCTCGCGAGGCGGTCGTGCCGGGCGGTCAGCTCGCTCAGCATCGCCCGTAGCTCGTCACCGACAACTGCGGCACTCTCGGGCAAGCGCTCGTCGTGCAGCACCTCCCACGTCGCACGCGCGGCGGCGACCGACACGGGAGTACCCGCGAAGGTGTTGAAGTAGCGCACCCGGTCGCCAAAGCCCTGCATGAGCTCGCGTCGGGCGACGAGCCCCGCGACGGGCAGCCCGTTCGCCATGGGCTTGCCGATCGTTACGAGGTCGGGGCTCAGCCCGTGGTGACGATAGCCCCACAGCCCGGGTTCGCCGTCTCGCACGCCGAGGCGTCCGAAGCCGGGTTGCACTTCATCGGCGATGACAAGCCCACCGGCGTCGTGCACGAGGTTCTGCACCTCGGCGAGGGCCGTGGCCGTGGCCGGCGAGGGGGCGATGAACCCGTCGCTCGCAAACGTCGTATCAACGATGAACGCGGCGACTCCGTGGCCGGCGGCCTGCAGGTCGGCGATCGCGGTGCGGGCATCCGTCACCATCCCGGTGGCGTCGCCGAGAGGAGGGCGCACGACGCGCACCCACTCGGCGAGCGAGTCGATTCCGCCGAGGGACGGCGAGATTGCCGCAATCTCGGTCGTGACCCCGTGGTAGGCGTTCTCGGTGATGATGACTCCCCGATTGCCGGTGGCGCTCTTCGCGACGCGCAGCGCCAGGTCGTTGGCCTCAGACCCCGTGCACACGAGCGTGAGCGTGTCGAGCCCGGGCGTGAACGAGGCGATCAGTAATTCGGCGTAGTCGATGAGCCCCTCGTGCAGGTAGCGCGTGTGGGTGTTGAGCTGCGCTGCTTGCTCGGCGATCGCGGCTGTCACGCGGGGGTGCGCGTGCCCGACCGAGGGCACGTTGTTGTAGACATCGAGAAACTCGTCGCCGTCGCGCGTATAGAGCTTGGTGCCGCTGCCGCGCACAAACTCCACGGGGTGTGCGTAGAACAGCCGATAGCCCGGAGACAACACGGCCTCGCGCCGGTCGACGAGCGCCCGCGTGCGCGGGTCGAGGTCGCCGCGATGCTCTGGCCTGAAGTAGGTGGCTGGTCCGATCATTCGCGTGCTCCGATCGTGGTCGGGATGCTCGCACCCAGTTCGCGCACATCGCGAGCAATGGCGCTCAGGTTGCGGCTCGCGTACTCCGCGGCGGCGGGGTTCGCGGCGGCGATCGCCGAGTTGAGGATGGCGCGCTGGGCGACCCGCAGCAGCACGAGCCCGGGCAGCAGCGCGTGTTCGTCGTCGGTCAGGGGTTGCTCGGTCTCGAAGCCGGCAACGTAGGCGCGTGCGGCCTGCCACGGCTCACCCGCGGCACCCACTCGGCCGCGGGCATACGATGCGGCGACGGCCACGTCGGCGACCCGTGGGGTGCGGGTCATGTCGCCGAAGTCGAGCACGCCCGTGACGGCGAAAGGTTCGGTGGTCACGAGCACGTTGTCACCGTGCAGGTCGTTATGGGCGAGCAGTGCGGGCAGGGTGCGGGCGTGGGGGAGCAGGGCATCCTGAGCGTGATCGACGACCGAGCGGGCAGCCCGCCGCAATTCGGTGTCGGCGATGTCGGCCACGCGGTGTGCGTATTGCTCGATCGCGAGAAGGTTCCACGGCGTGGGAGCGCCCTGCAGGGGCGGCTGGGCCGCATCGCCGATCGCGGCGATCGCCAAGGCGAGTCGCGCGTGCAGGGCGCCGAGCGTGTGCATATCGGCGAGCGTGCGCGGGGCCGCACCGAGGGGTTCGCCCTCGAGGTAGCTGAGAACGCGCACGAGCCGGGGATGGCCAGCACTGTCGGTGATGCTCGCGATAAACGCGCCGTCGACCGTGGGCACGATGCGTTGCACCGGCACGTCTGCGTACTCGTGAGCGAGCGCGTCGAGCACCGTGAGTTGGTCGTGCAGTTCGCGTGGATCGTCGAGCGGATGCGCGCACTTGACGACGAATCGCCCCGTGGCCGTGTCGATGAGAAACGTGTCATCGCGCTCTGTCGGCAACCGCGTGAGCTGCCGCGCCGTAAGGCCATGTGTCTGCTGCAGTGCGCCCTGAACCTCATCGGCAGCCAGGGCGGTGAAGGGTGCCGTGAGAGCGAAGGGTGACGGCGCGGGCACGGGGCCAGCCTATTCGCGCGAGAGTAAGGTTCCACTACCCCCTGGTCTCACGAAGGAGCATCGACATGGTTCGCGTCGCCGCCGTCAGCGTGGGCTTGGTGGCGGCGCTTGTTCTCTCGGGATGCAGTGTGCCGCGACCGCTTCCGACCCCCACTCCCACGGCAAGCGCATCGGCCGAGACCCGGGGAGACGGAGTGTTGCGCATCGGCACGCTGTTCTCCATGAGTGGTGATGTCGCCGGGCTCGGTGCTGGCATGGTTGCGGCGGTCGAGGTCGCGGTGCGCGACATCAACGCGGCAGGGGGCGTGCTCGGGCGCCCCGTCGAGACCTTCTACCGCAATGCCGGCACCGCGGCACAGTCGCGACTAGAGACCGCCTTCGCCGACCTCGTGTCGAGAGGCATCGACGTAGTGATGGGTCCGGCCGACGCCGAACTCGCCGCACGCCTCGTGCCCTTGGCGACGGATGCGGGGGTCACGCTCATCTCGCCGGCCACCGCCATCTCGCCTCCCGTCGACGGGGTGTTCAGTCTCATCGCGAGCGCCGACGCCCAGGCTCGAGCGATCCTGAGCGCGATCGCCGACGGCGGCGCCGAGTCGGTCGCGATCATCAGCGCGAGTGACGCCTCGGGCCTCGCGTTCGACCGTTCCGCTCGTGCGGCGCTCGCCGACCTTGGCGTGCAGCTCGCGAGCGCTGAGCAGCTGGATGCAGCGACGAATCCGGCTCGACTCGCCTTTAGTGTCACGGGGAGCGAACCCGACGCGATCATCCTTGCCAGCACCTCATCATTGGCCGCGCAGAACCAGGCGGTTCTCACTGCTCTCGCTGACCGGGGCGTCGTCGGGAGCGACCTCTGGCTCACGGGCCCCGCCCTCGTTGATTACTCGGCCACGCTGGTGCCGGGGCGTCTGGAGGGTGCGCAAGGCGTTCGTGGGGGCGCGTCGTTGAGTGATGCCTTTGCCCTGCGACTTCGACAGTCTGACCCGGCCGTGCGGGTCACGAGCTTTGCCGCCGAGACCTATGACGCAGTCGTTCTCGCCGCGCTCGCCGCAGAGCTCGCGGGCGACGACAGCGGACTCTCGATTGCCGCTCACGTGCGCGAGGCCTCTGTCGACGGCGTGCCGTGTGCGAGTTTCGGCGAGTGTGTTGATGTGTTGATCACGCAGACCGACGTGAACTACGAGGGCCTTTCTGGGCCCGTCTCGGTCACCGAGCAGGGTTCTGTAGCTGATGGTTTTCTGAGCCTCTACCGATATACAGCCGAGAATCGAGCGGACCTCGTGGGGCCTCTCGTGGCCGCAGGGCAGTAAACCGCGGTTTTCGTTGTGTGCAACCGGCTGCAACAGCAGAAAACGTCGGTTTCGAGGGGCAGTGAGAACGTTTCGCGGTGTTACAGGGATGTAACCCGAATGTGTTGTGAATGAAGTCTGAGCACCGTACGGTGTCTAGGCGGCCACTCTTGTGGTTCTGCATCCTGAACACATTCGAAACCCAAGGAGCAACATGGGCGTTTTCACTACGGCTACCGGCCGTCGCTCTCGTTCTCTCAAGTCGATCCTCGGCGGCATTGCCGTCGTGGGCGCGAGCGCACTCGTTCTGAGTGGCTGCGCGACGACTGAGACCGAAGAGCCCGCCGGACCCACCGAGCAGCTGACCCTCAAGATCGGCACCATCCTCCCCCAGAGTGGCGCCCTGGCATTCCTCGGCCCGCCCGAGGAGGCCGGTGTTGCCCTCGCAGTGCAGGACATCAACGACGCCGACCTCGGCATCACCGTTGAGGCCATCTACCGCGACTCGGGTGACACCACCACTGACACCGCCACCGTTTCGGTGACCGACCTCCTCTCGCAGGATGTCTCGGCCATCGTTGGTGCCGCGTCGTCGGGTGTCTCGAAGACCGTGATCGACCAGATCGTTGCCGCTGGCGTTGTGCAGTTCTCGCCGGCCAACACGTCGCCTGACTTCACGACCTACGCAGACGACAACCTCTACTGGCGTACCGCCCCCAGCGACCTGCTGCAGGGCGAGGTGCTCGGTAACCTCATCGCTGAAGACGGCGCTGCCACGCTCGGCATGATCGTTCTGAACGACGCCTACGGCACCGGCCTCGCCGGCGCGTTGCGCGCGACGTTCGAAGCCGCTGGTGGCGAGGTTGTCGCCGAGGAGCTGTTCAACGAGGGTGACACGAGCTTCGACGCTCAGATCTCCGCGCTGACCGCTGCTGCTCCCGACGCGATCGCCGTCATCACCTTCGACCAGGCCAAGGTCGTCGTCCCCGGTCTCGTGGGCGCTGGCTACCCCGGCAACCAGCTCTACTTCGTCGACGGTAACCTCGCCGACTACAGCGCTGACTTCGCCGCTGGCCTCGTTGAGGGCGCCAAGGGCACCCTGCCCGGCCTCGACATCGCGACCCTGGGCAACTTCCAGGACCGCCTCCTCGAGGTTGACCCCGAGCTGACTGACTTCAGCTACGCGGCCGAGTCGTACGACGCCGTCGTCCTCCTCGCGCTCGCCGCTCTCGCGGCCGGCTCGACCGAGGGTGCCGACATCGCGGCCAAGCTGCAGGAGGTCTCGGGTGGTTCGGGCGATGGCGAGAAGGCGACCGACTTCGCGTCGGCCGCTCAGATCATCCTCGACGGTGGCGTCGTTGACTACGACGGTGTCTCGGGCCCGATCACGTTCGACGAGAACGGTGACCCCACTGAGGCGACCATCGGCATCTACCAGTACGGTGCTGACAACAAGTACAGCCGCATCAACTAAGCTCTGAACCTCACGGTTCAGCGCTAGCGCGACTGGGAAGGGCCCCGGCTTCGGCCAGGGCCCTTCTGCGTGCCCCGGCTTCGGCTGGGGCCTTTCTGCGTCGCCCGGCGGCGGTCTACGCCGCTGAGGAGGGCGCGGCTCCCGCGGGTCTGTGCGGGGCGGGACTTTCAGCGCCGTGCGGCTGCCTCCGTCAGGGCTACGCGGGCACGACTGTCAGGCCTGTGCGGCTGCGTGCGTCAGTGCTACGCGGGCGCGTCGGTCACGCCTGCGCGGGGCTTCTCTCGCGACGTGCGAGCGCGGAGGTTGCCTGCCGGCGTGAACGGTGGCGAGCATCCCGACGTATCAGGGGCGCACACGAAAGGGCCCCGCCGAGCGAGAATCGCTCTGCGGGGCCCTGTGTGCCGTTCTGCGGGCCTAATCTTGCCCGAGGGTTCCCAGATACAGACCGATGACCTTCGGGTCGTTCAGAAGCTCACGGCCGGTGCCGGTGTAGGCATCGGTGCCCTGATCGAGCACATAGCCGCGGTCGCAGATCTGCAGGCAACGACGGGCGTTCTGCTCGACCATGATCGTGGTCACTCCGGCCTTGTTGATCTCTTTGACGCGCAAGAAGGCTTCGTCTTGCCGCACGGGCGACAGTCCAGCGCTCGGCTCGTCGAGCAAGATCACCTCGGGGCTCATCATGAGCGCGCGGCTCATGGCAACCATTTGGCGCTCACCGCCCGAGAGTGAACCAGCACGCTGCCCGAGTCGCTTCGCGAGTTCGGGGAAGATCGAGACCACGAAGGCGAGTCGGTGGTCGAGCTCTTTCGGCTTCTGGAAGAGACCCATTTCGAGGTTCTCGCGAATGGTCAGCGTCGGAAAGACGTTGTTCGTCTGCGGCACGAAGCCCACGCCCTTGGCCACGAGCTTGTTGGCCTTGAGGTTCGTGATGTCGTCGCCGTAGAGCGAGATCGTTCCCTCGCGCACCTTCACGAGACCGAAGATGGCCTTGAGCAGCGTCGACTTTCCGGCGCCGTTCGGGCCGATGATGCCGATGAGCTCACCCTCGTGCGCGGTCAGCGAGCAGTTGTTGAGGATGTTGATGCCGGGCAAGTACCCCGCGGTGACGGCGTCAACGTGAACAACGACCTTGCGGGTTTCCGTCACGGCGTCAGTTTTTTTCTTCGTCGGCGTCGTCATCAGCCAGCTCCTTGATTGCAGTCATCACTCCGGTGTCGAGATCACCGAGGTCTTCGTCGTGGTGCGAGCCGAGGTAGGCATCGATCACGGCCGGGTTGGCCATGACTTCATGCGGGTCACCTTCGGCAACGACGCGACCTTCGGCCATGACGACCACCCAGTCGGCAATGTGGCGCACCATGTGCATGTCGTGCTCGACGAAGAGCACGGTCATGCCCTCGGTCTTGAGGTTCAAGATGTGATCGAGCAGCGACTGGGTGAGCGCCGGGTTCACGCCGGCCATGGGCTCATCGAGCATGACAAGCGACGGCTGGCTCATGAGCGCTCGAGCCATTTCGAGCAACTTGCGCTGGCCGCCCGAGAGGCTTGCCGCGTAGTCGTCTTTCTTGGCGTCGAGCTTGAACCGCGTGAGCAGATCAATCGCGCGCGCTTCGATCTCGGCCTCTTGCTTGCGCCAGATCCACGGGAAGAGCGCACGAGCCAGGCTCTCACCACTCTGGCCCTTGGCGCCGAGCTTCATGTTGTCGAGCACCGTGAGGAGGCTCAACGCCTTGGTGAGCTGGAACGTGCGCACTTGACCCTTGCGAGCCACCTTGTAGGCAGGGATGCCCGAGATGCCTTTGCCGTCGAACGTCCACTCGCCCGTGTCGGGCTTGTCAAAGCCCGTCAGAAGGTTGAAGAGGGTCGTCTTGCCGGCACCATTGGGGCCGATGAGCGCCGTGATGGCGCCCCTCGGAATCTCGAGGTGCTCAACCTGAACGGCCGTGAGACCGCCGAAGGTGCGCGTGATGTTGTCGGCCACGATGATCGGGTCGACCTTCTTCACACCCGGAGCCGGCTCACCGATGTGCAGGCCGGTTGACTTGATGGGGGCGCCCTTGGCGCCGGCGCTACTTGACAAAGGCCAGCTCCTTCTTGTTACCGAAGATTCCTTGTGGTCGATAAATCACGATCAGCATGATCGCGATGCCGACCAGGATGAAGCGCAGCTGACCCGCCTGCACGTTCGTCAAGAACGGCAGCCAGCCCACCTCGACCGCGCGGGCAATGAAGCCCGAGAAGAACGAGAGCAGCACCCAGAAGATCACCGAGCCGATGATGGGCCCGAACACCGTGGCGGCTCCACCCAGCAGCAAGATCGCGTAGATGAAGAACGTCAGCGAGGTCTGGTAGTTCGACGGAACGACGGCACGGGGAAGGATGAACACCATGCCGGCGAGAGCGCCGAACACACCACCGATGACCAGCGACTGCATCTTGTAGAAGTAGACGTTCTTGCCGAGGGCGCGCACGGCATCCTCGTCTTCACGGATGCCCTTGATCACGCGGCCCCACGGGCTCTTGAACAAGCGCCACGTGATGAAGGCCGCGATCGCCACGAGGCCCCAGCCGAAGATGCGAACCCACCAGTCGTACTCGTTGTAGACCCACGGGCCGAAGCCGTAGGTTCCCGGCGGAATCGGGTTGAGGGCCTCGAAGCCGCCCTTGTAGCCCTGCAGGCCGTCAGCCGAACCCGTCACCGACTCAAACGTGTTGGTGGTGAAGAGCAGACGAATGATCTCGGCCGCCGCGATCGTCACGATGGCCAAGTAGTCAGCGCGCAGTCGCAGGGTCGGGATGCCCAAGATGAGTGCGAAGACGATCGCAGCCCCGACGCCCATGAGAATGGCTGCCCAGACGGGCCAGCCAAACGTGAGCGTCGCGATGGCGAAGCCGTAGGCGCCGAGCATCATGAAGCCCGCCTGGCCGAAGTTCAGCAGACCCGTGAATCCGAAGTGGATCGCGAGGCCCAGTGCTGCGAGGGCGTAGGCGGCCGTCGTGGGAGAGATGATCTCCTGCGCGGCGTTGGAGAAGAGAAGGATCCAGTCGATCATGGTCAGCCCCTAGCCGATTCGTTCTTTGCGTCCGAGGATGCCCTGAGGCCGCACGAGCAGCACCAGGATGAGGATCACCAGCGCTCCGACGTACTTCATGTCGGAGGGGATGATGAGCGTCGACATTTCGACGAACAGGCCGACGACGAGAGCTCCGACGAGGGCACCGAAGGCCGTTCCGAGGCCACCGAGCGTGACGGCCGCGAAGGTCAACAGCAAGATCTGGAAGCCCATGTCCCAGCTCACTCCCGGGCGGAAGTAGGCCCAGAGGATGCCGCTGAGGCCCGCGAGCGCACCCGACATGACCCAGACGATGCGAATCACGCGGTCGACGTCGATGCCACTCGCTGCAGCGAGCGAGGGGTTGTCTGACACCGCGCGCGTGGCCTTGCCGAGGCGCGTGCGGAGCAAGAAGTACGCAACGCCGAGAAGCACGAGCACGCTGACGCCCATGCTCGCCACGTCGGTCCACGAGAGACCGAACATGCCGATCTCGAGGCCCGTGTCGGTCGCGCCCGGCAGCTGCTGGGTGTCGCCACCGACGAACATCTGGAAGATGTAGCGCACGGCGAGCGAGAGACCGATCGACACGATCATGAGCGGAATGAGGCCGACGCCCTTCTTGCGAAGCGGCTTCCAGAGGGCGGCATCGTTGAGCCAGCCCAGCGCCGCGCTCAAGATCAGGGCGATCGGAATAGCCAGCCAGATGGGCATCCCGAGCACAACGCCGAAGAGCAGGGTCATGAGACCGCCGAAGGTGATGAGTTCGGCGTGGGCGAAGTTGCTCAGGCCCGTCGTACCAAACACGAGCGAGAGCCCGATGGCAGCGAGGGCGAGCAGCAGGCCGAAGTTGAGACCGTTGAAGAGACGCTCGATCACCTGGTCGAACAGGCTCACGGTGTTGCGTTCGCCCTGGCCGATGAAGAAGTTGGCGACCGCACTGCCCGACTGGCCCACGTTGATCGTGCGCACATTGGGTTGCTCGAGCTCGGGGTCGATGACCGCGATTCCTTCGGGAAGCGTTTCTTCGTTGAGCGTCACGGTGTATTCGCCGCGCTCGGGAACGCCGACGGCCCAACGGCCGTCTTCGCCCGAGACCACGTCGACGCTGAAGCCGCCACCTGCGACGGTGAGCTGAACATCGGCGAGCGGCTGATCGGCGAGTTCAACAAGACCACTGATCTTGTTGTCGAACTCGTCGAGTCCGATCTCTTCGGCCGAAGCCGGCGCAGCAATGGACAGGGTGAGAACGCTCACGAGTCCGGCGAGAAGCACAGCGGCGAATCGCCCGTGTGCTCGCCGGTGTAGCGGTCTGCTAGCAGCGTGTGCCACGAAACCTCCAGGTCGTTTCGGGTGGGGTGGATAATCCCCGCGGGCCAGCAGGCCCAGGTCGTCGACGGTGACGATACGGGTCGATTATTGCCGAGGTGTTTCCGGCAGTGACCGAACCGTTCAGCCATTATTGCGACGGAATACGTTTCGACCTAACCCGCTTAAGATGAGATACCGGAATTCAGCGCCGCATCCGGGTTCGATGCACGCGCGCATGCGTGATCGATTGCACATCACCCACGATGCGAGGGAAACCATGGACCAGCCCGATCCGTTCGGATTCATCGGACTCACCTACGACGACGTCATGCTGCTGCCGGCACACACCGACGTGATTCCGAGCGAAGCAGACACGGCATCCCGGCTGACGCGCCGCGTGACGGTCTCGGCGCCCC
>JBDKJR010000220.1:0-4552 GCA_039796515.1 Actinomycetota bacterium | reverse complement strand
TGCGCCCCGGGTCTGGGCACGTCGCGCGAATCTGGCGGGCGGTCGCAATATCGGCGTTGCGCAGAGTGGCCGCGAGCCAGACCGTTTGCACGGGCTCAGCCGAGTTTCCGGTGAGAGTGGGATAGATCGACGCGTTCATGGCCGCGTTGAAGTCGGCGATGACGAGCTCGGCGCCCCACCGCCGCACGCAATTGGGCAGCGCGACCGAGAGCTGGTGCCGCACCCACTCGAGTTCAACCGGGCCGCCGAAGGGGTACTCCCCTGACCACGGAATCACTTCGATCGAACACCGCAATTGGGCAACCGGAATCTCCCACTCGGGCTCGGTCGTCGGGCGCGGGGCCAACGTGTACACCCCCTCGGGCGAGATGGCACCCGCACGACGTTCGAGAATTCGGTCGAGGCACGACGCGGCTTCGGCCATGGCCCGATCGCTCTCGACCCACCGCTCAAAAGCGAGCGGCGGATGCACCGCTTCGGGCCAGTCGCGTTCGATGTACTCCTCCGCCGCCATCGCCGCGCGCACCAATGCCGCCGTGATCGTCGCCGAACGCTCGTCGCGCACGGCATCGAGGCTCGGCACCGGCGCGGGGGCGGCGCACCCCGAGAGGGCGAGGCCGACCACAAGAGCGAGCACCGCCGCGCGCCTCACGACGATTCTCCGAGCGGCGGAATCGAGTCGAGCAAGACCTCGGGCGGCGGGCACAGAGCCTGCAGGCGGCGCAGGGCAGGCCCGTCGCCGCGCGCGGCCGCATAGGGATCCCACCCCGAGGTCGCGCCGCCCGAACGGATGGCGAGCGCGTCACGGGGCCCAGGCTCGGCCGCGACCCCCTGGCGACGCAGGCACGTGGGGAGGGCATCCCGAACATACGAGTCGAGCCACGCCGTCTCAACCGGACCGGGCTCGTTCACGGCCAGGGTCGGGGGCGGCAACTGCCCTTGGCACAGGTAGATGGCGGTCTCAAAGTCGCGCAATTGGCCGGCCGTGCGCGGCGCGGGAGTCGCGAAAACGCCCGCGGTGGGGTCGATGCGCACCGTGAGCCCCGACGCTTGCGAGGCACATCGCTCGAAGGCAGCCGTCCACACGCTCGGGTCAAGCCACGCATCGATGCGGGTTTCGGGCAAGAGAATGCCGGGCCATCGTGATTCCAAATACTCGCCGTACGACGCGAGCAGAGTCTCGACGCGCGCTTCGGCGCGGGCCTCGCGTTCGGTGGCCACGGCATCGAGCCCGAGGGTCGACGTAGAGGCCGAAGAACATGCGGCGAGGGTCGTCGCCATCGCAAGCACGAGGGCGACGCCCCACAGCCGGGCGCCCGCGCCATCGCGATCGTGCATGACGACAGCGTGCCACGAATCGAATCGCGCGGGCTGACAGCCACCTCATAGTCAAACTGCAGTTACTGCATATTGAGGTGCAGTTACTGTAGATTCACGATAGCCCCCAAGCGAAGGAGAACCATGGCAGTCGACGACCCCCACCCGAGTGCGCCTCCCCCGGCGCTCGAGGCCGTTGGCCTCTCGAAGCACTACGGCAGCGGTGCGAGCCGCTTTGACGCCTTGAGTGACGTGAGCCTGAGCATCCGCGCCGGCGAATGCGTCGCGATCGTCGGCAAGAGCGGATCGGGCAAGAGCACCCTCATGCACTTGCTCGCCGTGCTTGACGAGCCCTCGCAGGGTGAAGTGCGCATTCATGGCACGGATGCCCGCTCACTGTCGGCGCGCGCCCTCAACCGCCTGCGCAACCGCGAGTTCGGTTTCGTCTTTCAGCAGTTCTTTCTCAACGCCCAGCAGAGCGTGCTCGAGAACGTGACCCTGCCCCTCACGATCGCCGGGCAGCGCCGCGGAGCCCGTCGGGCCCGCGCGCTCGAGGTGCTCGGCACGCTTGACCTGGCCGAGAAGGCCTCGGCCAAAGCCGTGACGCTCTCGGGCGGCCAGAAGCAGCGCACGGTCATCGCTCGCGCGCTCGCGGGCAACCCTTCGGTGATCTTCGCCGACGAGCCGACGGGCAACCTCGACTCGGCGACCGGCGCGATCGTCGAAGAACTCTTGTTCACCCTCAACCGCGAGAAGGGCATCACCCTCGTGATCGTCACACACGACGACGAACTCGCCGCGCGCTGCGACCGCCAGGTTGTCTTGCGTGACGGCCGCATCGTGAGCGACAGTGCCGCTCCCGTTCTCGAGGGGGTGGCCCGATGAGAGCAGTCGACCTTGCCCGCACCGCCGTGGCCAACACCTTCCGCTCGAAGCTGCGCACGACCCTCACCGTGCTGGCGTTGTTCGTGGGCGCCTTCACCCTGACGATCACGACCGCGCTGGGCGCGGGCGTCTCGAACTACATCGAGACGCAAGTGAACTCGTTCGCCGCCGACGACGTGCTGCTCGTTCAAGCGAAAACCGACCTCACGGCTGCAGCCGAGAGCGATGGCCCCGCCGAATGGGATCCCGACACGTCCACCTCGTCGAGCTCGCAAGCGGGGGGCGCGCCTCTCGCGGGCGCTCAAGCCGAGCCCCTCACCGACGACGACCTCGACGCCATCGCGGCGATCGACGGCATCAGTGGCATCGACCCCGTGCGCTCCGTCTCGACCGACTGGGTGAGCACCGACTCGAGCGCGAAGTTCGAGTTCAGTGTGAACCCGCAGTCGGCCGTCACGGTCGCTGACCTGGAAGCCGGCGAGCAGCTCAACCACTCATCGAACGACCTGCAGGTGGTCTTGCCGAACGACTACCTCGACGCTCTCGAGTTCGATACCGCTGACGATGCCGTGGGCACGCAGATCACGATCGGGATGACCGACATCACGGGCGAGACGCACGAGCTCACCGCCGAGGTTGTCGGCGTGAGCCGCTCGAGCCTCTTCGCGAGTGGCGCGGGTGCCAACAACGCCCTCGTGACCGAGCTCGCGAGCCTTCGCACCGCGGGCATCGAGGGCGCCGACGAGAACTCGGTCATCGCGATTGCCTACCTCGAGTCGGGATTGAGCGCCGAGCAAATCGATCAGGTGACGAGTGACCTCAACGAGGCGGGCCTCAGCGCCCAGACGATCGAAGACCAGCTCGGCATCGTGACGACAGTGATCGCCGGCATCACGGGCGTGCTCAATGCCTTCGCGATCGTGGCGCTCATCGCCGCAGCGTTCGGCATCGTCAACACGCTGTTGATGAGCGTGCAGGAGCGCACGCGCGAGATCGGGCTCATGAAGGCCATGGGCATGGGCAGTTCGCGCATCTTCGCGCTGTTCAGCCTGGAAGCCGTGACCATCGGCGTCATCGGCAGCCTCATCGGTGTCGGTGCAGCGATTCTCGTTGGTTCCGGGCTGAGCACGGCTCTCGCCGCCGGCCCCTTAGCTGACCTCGAAGGGCTCTCGCTCTTCTTGTTCGAGCCGGCCAGCCTCGTGGGCGTCGTGCTGCTCATCAGCGCGATCGCCTTCGTCTCCGGTGCGCTGCCGGCCAGTCGGGCCGCACGTCAGCGGCCGATCGAGTCGCTGCGATACGAGTAAACCCTTCGTGTCGCGAGAGGATGGACCCATGAGCAAAACCGACGCGTCTCCCGCGCGGTCGAGCGGGCCATCCTCTCGCGGCACGGCCACCGCACGGCGCATCGAGTCGAGTGCCGTCGCCCTCGTGCTGAAGCACGGCTATGACGCCACGACGGTCGACATGATCTGTGCCGACGCCGGTGTTTCTCAACGCACCTTTTTCAACCACTTCGCGACGAAAGATGCCGCCGTCATCGGCACCGATGAGCCCCGGCTCGACGAATCGCGCGTGCGGGCGTTCATCGCGTCGACGGGGCCCGATGTTCTCGCCGACGCCATCGAACTCATTGCGCTCCCAGGCCTCGAGGGCGGCCTTGATCCCGACCTCATGAGAATGCGGATGCTCGCGATCACCTCGAACGGCGCGCTCATGCAGCGCCAGCTCGAGCGCTTCGCCAGCATCGAGGCCGAAATGGCCGAGGTCATCGAGTATCGCCTCGCGCGACTCTCGACCCCGGGCGAGAGCGACGCCGACGTGCGCGAACAGTCACGACTGACGGCGCAATTGCTTGCCGGGGTCATGCGCTACACGGCCGAGTCCCTCATGCGCGGTGACGCGGGATCCGTCGCCTCGATCGTGGCACAGACACGCGCGCGGCTCACGGCCGTGCTGCCGAAGCTCGCGGGGCGCTGAAACCGCGGCGCAGCATCCCGCACCCTCTACACCGAGAGGCGCTCATGTTGTAGCGTCGAGAAACAGATGCTGCCGCATCCCCTCGAGCCGCAGGAGCCCTCGTGTCGACACCCCAACACCCCGACCTGCCGCCCGAGCGCGCGGCCTGGGCCCCACCCTCGGGGCTTCCTGAGGTCGGCGCCAACTCCGGGCCGGTCACCTCTTATGTCGGGCCGCCCCCGCGCGTCGCGAGCTTTCGCGTCGACGACCGACCCGAGTGGTCGAGCGCTCGGCGGTGGACCCTGGGTCTGGGAATCACGGCGGCCTCACTCGGCCTCATCGCGGGAGTCGTCGCCGGAGTGATGGGCATCACGACGGCACTTGTCGGGGCCTT
>JBDKJR010000219.1:0-6053 GCA_039796515.1 Actinomycetota bacterium | reverse complement strand
GGCCTTTTTGCCGACTCTCGTAATCTGGGCTGCCGCGTGGCTCGTGGGCCCTGGCTTTGCCGTCGGCGCGGGCTCGACCGTGAGCCCCATCGCGACCACGCTCGGACCGCTGCCCGCGGTGCCCGTGCTCGGCGCGCTGCCTGTCGAGCCCTCGTCGCTCGGCTTCATGACCCTCATCGTGCCGGTGCTCGCGGCATTCATCGCCGGGCTCGCGGTGCGTCCGCGCCTCGTCGCGGCTCTCGACGATGAGCCACCGCGCTGGTGGGGCCTCGGCACCGCCGCGCTCGCGGCCGTCGTGGCCGGGCTCGCGATGGGCTTTCTCGCCTTTGTCGCGACGGGTGCCGCCGGGCCCGGACGCCTCGCCGAGGTGGGCCCCGACCCGGTGACCGTGGGGGTGTGGATGCTCGTCGAAACGCTCATCGGAGCATCCCTCGGCCTGCTCGCCGGCGGTGTGCGAGTGCCCCGGCCACAGGCCCTCGCGCGCACCCGATAACCTGGGCTGGTGCTGCGAGTCGTCGTGCTGATCTCGGGCGGCGGGTCAAACCTGCGCGCTCTGCTTGAGGCGTGTCGCGATGCCGAGTTTCCGGCGCACGTGGTCGCCGTCGGCGCCGACCGCGCCGCCGACGGCCTGGCTCACGCCGACGAGTTCGGCATCCCGAGCTTCACCGTGCCGTTCTCGTCGTTCGACTCGCGTGAAGAGTGGGGCGACGAACTGCTCGCGGCGATTCAGCAGTGGCAGCCCGACCTCGTGGTGTTGAGCGGACTCATGCGCCTGCTGCCGCCGCGCGTTGTCGAGGCTCTCGCGCCGCGGTTGATCAACACGCACCCCGCGTATCTTCCCGAGTTTCCCGGGGCCCACGGCGTGCGCGACGCGCTCGCCGCGGGGGCCGCGCAAACCGGCGCGAGTGTCATCGTCGTCGACACGGGCGTCGACACGGGCCCGATCCTCGCACAAGAGCGCGTGCCCGTGCTGCCCGACGACTCTGAGCACAGCCTGCACGAGCGCATCAAGCCTGTTGAGCGGCGCCTGCTCATCGACGTCGTGCGCGGCATCGCTGACGGCTCGATTGAGCTCAGCGCAGCATCCACCCGATAAATCAGACCTGGAGACCCCATGGCCGGCCCCGCCCACGACCCCGCCCTTTACCGCCACCGCGACGGCGTGCCCGTGCGTCGCGCGCTCATTTCGGTGAGCGACAAGTCGGGGCTGCTCGAGTTGGCGGCGGCGCTCGCCGAGGGTGGCGTCGAGATGGTGTCGACGGGCTCGACGGCGGCGACGATCGCGGCTGCGGGTCACCACGTCACCGAGGTTGCCGAGGTCACCGGATTCGCCGAGACGCTCGACGGGCGCGTCAAGACCCTGCACCCGAAGGTGCACGCGGGCATCTTGGCCGACCTGCGCCTGGCGAGCCACGAGGCGCAGCTCATCGATCTCGGTGTCACGCCGTTCGACCTCGTGATCGTCAACCTCTACCCGTTCGTCGAGACCGTTGCCTCGGGTGCCCAGGGTGACGTCGTGATCGAGCAGATTGACATCGGCGGACCCGCGATGGTGCGCGCCGCCGCCAAGAACCACGCCAACGTCGCGATCATCGTCGACCCCGCCGACTACGTCATGGTCACGAAGGCCCTGACGCTCGGCGGCACGACCCTCGCGCAGCGCCAGCGCTTCGCGGCCAAGGCCTTTGCGCACACCGCCGCGTACGACACCGCCGTCGCGGGCTGGTTCGCTGACACGCTCGGGGTGCGTGCCGAGCACCCGGCCGCCGACGGCAGCCCCTCGACCATTGACGTGCACGCGACGCTGCAGCAGGTGCTGCGCTACGGCGAGAACAGCCATCAGCACGCGGCCCTCTACCGCGCCGATGGTGCGCACGGCATCGCGCAGGCCACGCAGCTGCACGGCAAAGAGATGTCGTACAACAATTTCGTGGATGCCGACGCGGCCGTTCGCGCCGCCTACGACCACGATGCTCCCGCCGTCGCGATCATCAAACACGCCAACCCGTGCGGCATCGCCGTAGGGGCATCGATTGCGGATGCTCACGCAGCGGCGCACGCGTGCGACCCCGTCTCGGCCTTCGGGGGAGTGATCGCCGCCAACCGCGTCATCACGCGCGAAGCCGCCGAGTCGATCGCGCCGATCTTCACCGAGGTCGTCGTTGCCCCCGGGTTCGAGCCTTCCGCTCTGGAGCTGCTGCGCGAGAAGAAGAACATCCGGCTGCTCGAGTTGCCCGCGGGCTTCGCACTCGGCGACGTCGAGCTGCGCCAAGTGAGCGGCGGCTGGCTGCGGCAGAGTGCCGATCGCGCGTTTGCGTCAGCCGATTCGTGGCAGCTGGTCTCCGGCTCGCCCGCTTCGGCGGAACAACTGGCCGACCTCGAATTTGCGTGGCGCGCGTGCCGCGCCGTGAAGTCGAACGCGATTCTGCTGGCCTCGGGCGGAGCATCCGTCGGCGTGGGCATGGGGCAGGTCAACCGGGTCGACTCGTGCCACCTCGCGGTCTCGCGCGCCGGAGAGCGGGCGCGCGGCTCGGTTGCGGCGAGCGACGCGTTCTTCCCGTTCGCCGACGGCCTGCAGGTGCTGCTCGACGCGGGCGTCGCGGCGGTCGTGCAACCGGGTGGCTCGGTGCGCGACGAAGAAGTCATCGCGGCGGCCCAGGCGGCCGGCGTGACGATGTACCTGACGGGCGAGCGGCACTTCTTCCACTAGGCCACGCAGATAGGGAACGCACAATGGATAACCCGCAGGCTCCGTGGCTGCTCATCACCATTTGCTACACCGCACTGGGCGTGCTGTGCCTGGTCTTTCCGACCATGATCGCGAAAATGCTGCGCGATGTGCGGGGGGCCATGGTCCAGCGTGATTTCACGAACCCCGTGAAGAACCCCCGAGAAGTGCATGTGCGCGTTGCCGGGGCCTTCTTCGTCGTCGTGGGGTTGGCCTTCTTGTTCCTCGTCGGATTGCCGGCACTGCTGTAGAGCGAGACGCAATCGCGGTGGTGAGAGATGTCGCGCGGGAAAGGACCACGAGTTGAGTGCAGACCACACTCCCGGCCCTCGGGTGTCGCGGTGGCATATCGTTGGCTTGGTCTTTGGCGCCGTGGTCGTGGTGGTCACCTTGATTGGCTACGTGCGACGGGCGATTCTCACCATCGAGTCGGGGGATGCCGCGCGTGGCACTCTCGTCCTGATCGTGCTCGTCGTGGGGTTTGGCGCCCTTCTCGTGGCATCCGTGGTCGTCGCCCTTCTCCTGAAGAGGCAACGTTCGAGAGCGAACCAACTCTCGGTGAACCCGGAGCGGTATGCAGCGGGCCACTCACCCACAGCCCTTCGGTGGACCGAACGTCGCGCCCTGATCGAGACCGTGCTTGATTTCACGGCCGATCACGAGCGGGCTGTCGACGAGCTGGCCCACGTCCCGTGGGACTCTGATGCCGCGGTTGAGTTCACTCCGTCGATGCTCCGTGCCGCACTTCTGGCGACGGTCGACGGCACCCGGTCGACCGTGTTGCTAGGGCAATGGGCGAACTACATCGAGATGCGGGAGGACGTTGAGATGACGGATGCGCGGGTTCGGGCGATCATCCACGCCCTCGCGAATCCTGAACTCGAAGGCCCGACCGATTCCGCACGATTGCAGCATTGGATCGCGGAGCTTGGCGACGGAGTCGTTGACGAGCCGCACACGGGCGGTGAGGCATAGTGGCAACCCGCGCCGTCGCCCGAAGCATCGCACGCGCATTCATTGCTCTCGCGCCAGGGTTAGGTGCGGTTCCGGGAGCATTCGCGACGATCGTCCTCGCTGCTCCCTCCTGTGGGTTTGCGTTCGCTGAGTTGCCAGCGCTGTACCCCAGTGCCGCGGGCTGGCTGCAGACGGTCACCGTGGTCGGCGTGCTCGTGTGGGTGTCGTGGGCTGTCGCATTTCTGGGTTCGCGATCGTGGTCGTCGGCAGTAGGCGGCGCGACGATTGCCGGTCGACTCGCCACGGTCGGTTCCTTTCTCGGCGGGCTTGTGTTGGGAATCGCGATTTCTCTCGTCGCCTATTCCTTCGTCGCCGGCGTCGAAGACATGTGCGAGCCCGTTTGGGTCCCAGTCGGTCTGCTGTGGTTCTTAGTTCTCGTCGGACCAGTCTTCGTGTTGTACGTGGTCGTCGAAGCAACCTTCGATGCGCGGCGCCGGAACTCAGTGGCACCGTGATGTCGACTTCGCCAACGGCAGACCGTATGCCCATGGTCAGGTCGGTGCAGATAACGGCGGTTCGGGAGGTGCCGCGACATGAACGACGCACGTGAGCTCCTTCTCGTTGCCGCGGGCGGATTGACCGTTTTCGGCTTGGTTCTGAGTCTCTGCGCCAGACCCGTTGCCGACTTCCACCGCACTCGGGTCTCCCGCGTTCTGCCACGCCGATATTGGGCCTTCGCATCCGATCCGATCGCCGTGAGCACCTTTGGAGTATTGGCCGCCTTGGTTGGAGTCGCACTATTCATCGGAGTTTTCGTGGCGGTCGGAACTCGTTGACCCGCACCCGCACTAGCGTTTAACCCATGACCCCTCCCGCACGCCGCCTGCTCGACTCTGCCCTCGCCGCGCTCGCGGTCGCTCTCGTGACGCACGTCGTAACGGTCGTGCTGTTCTCGGCGATCAACGGCGCCACGGTTGAGGTGCTGGCGCAAGTGAACGGGGTCTTCGGGTTCTCGTCGCTGTTGCTGTTCATCTTCATCACGATCATCGGCACGGCGGGCGTGCTCGACAACCGATGGATCGCACTTGGCGTGGCCGTGCTCGCGGCCTTCGTGTCGTCGTGGCTCGGCGCCCTGCTCGCGATCGTCTCGGCGGGTAATCCCATCAGTGGCGAGCTCATCGACTACCTGTGGATCAGCGTGTTTGGCTTCAACCTGCTGTTCCAGGTCGTTGCCGTGCTCGCGGTGGTCACGGTGGGCCGCCGCGTGTGGATGGCGCGCCAGGCGAGTGCCGCGGCATCCCGCCGCATTGCGATCGTGCGGATGCCCAGCTCGCGACTCGCCGATGGCGAGCTGACCCACCAAGAGCGCGTGCCGGTCGACATCGACCTCGCCGACGCGCAGTGGGAGGCCTACGTTGAGGCGCTGCGCGCCGAAGGCTTCACGCCCGTTGATGTGCCCCCGGCCGACGAGCTGCCCGACTCGGTGTTCATCGAAGACGCGCTCGTGATGATCGGCGGCACGGCGGTCGTGACGCACCCCGGCGCCGAATCGCGTCGACCCGAGATCGACGCGGCCGAGCAGACGGCGCGCGAACTGGGGCTGCGCATCGAGCGCATTGTCGAGCCCGGCACGCTCGACGGCGGCGATGTGCTGCCCATCGGCGACGTGCTTTACGTCGGCCGCGGCGGTCGCACCAACGCCGAGGGCATTCGGCAGCTGCGGGCGATCGCGCGTCGGCACGGGCGCGATGTCGTTGCGGTGCCCGTGACGAAAGCACTGCACCTCAAGAGCGCCGTCACGGCGCTGCCCGACGGAACCGTCATCGGGCATCCGTCGCTCATTGATGACGTGTCGATGTGGCGCAACTTCCTCCCCGTGCCCGAGGCCGAGGGCGGACACGTCGTCGTGTTGAGCGACGACACCGTGCTCATGGCAGCATCGGCCCCGCAGAGCGCCGAGCTCATTCGTTCGCTCGGCTACCGTGTCGTCACGGTCGACATCTCAGAGTTCGAGAAGCTCGAGGGATGCGTGACGTGCCTCAGCGTGCTGGTGCGCTGAGTCGACCGCGCGCCCTCGGCGCTACGGGTCGATAACACCCGCATCACGATTCCGGCCGGGTTCGACCGTCGTCATACCAAAGGCCTAGGCTGGAAGGCTCCGCCCGGCCACCCCGAGCGAGGCGCGTGAGCATTGCCCGCGCACTACCGCCACTTCCACACCGCGACCGTCACGAGCGACCGCGGCCAATCGAGGACGCACTGTGTCGACGACGAACCCCGATCAGCCCCGCCTGAACACTTTTCAGGCGATCGCGCGCATCTACCCCTACGCGAAGCCCGCCATGCCGTGGATCTATGCGGGCATGGGCGC
>JBDKJR010000218.1:0-4443 GCA_039796515.1 Actinomycetota bacterium | reverse complement strand
ACCTGGTGCTGCAGCGCCGCCCCGAGGCGGTCACGGCTGTCGGGCGCGTGCAGGCCTGGCTCGTGGGATCGGGCATGGATGCGGGCGCGACGGCGGTCGATGACGGCCCCGACGCCGAGTCTGCCGAGCGCCTGCGAAACGCGTTCGCGAGCGGCCTTCCGCTCGTCGTCGACGCGGGAGCCCTCGATGCTCTCGGCTCGGCGCGCGGGCCCGCCATCATCACGCCCCACGCGCGCGAACTCGCGCGGCTGACGGGTGGCGATCTCGAGACCGTGCTCGCCGACCCCGAGCACGCGGCTCGCACCGCCGCCGAAGAGTTGGGCGTTGCGGTGCTGCTCAAGGGCTACGCCACGCACGTTGCTGCGCCCGGCGAACCCACGCTCGTCGCACGCTCGGCGACCCCGTGGCTCGCGACCGCGGGAGCGGGGGATGCCCTCGCCGGCATTCTCGGCGCCCTGGTTGCCACGCACGCGGCCGCGGGTCCGCTCGATCCCACCCACCTCGCGCGCCTCGGCGCTGCCGCCGCCGTCGTGCACGGGCTCGCCGCCCAGCGCGCCTCGGCCGGAGGACCAGTGACCGTGCTGGACGTGTGTGCCGCGGTGCCCGCGACGATTGCCGCACTGCTGCGGGGGCGGGGCGACTGAGCGCGAGCATCCGTCGCAGTACGCTCGATGTCATGCCGCTTGTTGTTGACCGCCTCGCGCGGACGCGGCACCTCGTCGTGCCAGCGGCCGGTAGTGCCGTGAGCCTGTGGCTCGCCTTTGCCGCGGTGCACTTGTGGCTCGGCTACCTCAACTTGTACGGCCCCGGCTTGCCGATGGGCGACGTCACCTATGTGTACTTGTTCTGGGTTGAGCGCGGCGTGCTCGCCAATGAGTGGGTGGGCATCGACACCTCGTGGGTGTACCCGCTGCTCGCGCTCGTGCCGATGCTCGTCGCGTACATGTTCGGCCCCGACCTCTATGGCACGACGTGGCTCACGATCGTCATGGTGCTCAATGCCGTCGCGCTGGTCTCGATCATCGGTGTCGAAGAGCGCGCTCGTCGGGCCGCCATCGCCTGGTGGTGGATGCTCTTTCTCGTGGCCGTCGGCCCCATCGCGCTCGGCCGCATCGACGCCATCACGGTGCCCGTGGCGATGGTGGCCGTCATGCTCATCGCCGATCATCCGAAGTGGGGCGGTGCCCTGCTCGCGATCGGTGCTTGGATAAAGATCTGGCCCGCGGGGGTGCTGCTCGCCGCACTCGTGGCCCTGCGCACGCGCAGTACCGTGCTCGGGTCGGCCGTCGTCGTGACGATGCTCGTCGTCGCGGCGGGCCTCGCGCTCGGGGGTGCCTCGGCGCTGCTGACACCCATCACCGAGCAGACCGGCCGCGGCCTGCAGGTCGAGTCGCTCGTGTCGACCGTGTGGCTCTGGGCCGCGGCGGCGGGGGAGTGGGCCTCGCGCGTCTACTACGACCAGGGCATCCTCACCTGGCAGGTCTTTGGTGAGGGCTCACAACTCGCGGCCGACCTCATGACGCCCGTGCTCGCGCTCGTGGTGCTCGTGATCGTCTCGCTCGGCCTCGTGGCGATGCGGCGGGGAGCGCACGACGTTGAGCTCTTTCCACCGCTGGCTCTCGCGATGGTCATGGCGCTCATCACCGTCAACAAGGTCGGCTCGCCCCAATTCGCCACCTGGATTGCCGTGCCGATCGTGCTGGGCCTCGCGTGGCAGCGGTGGGGCGGCATCTCGTTCCGCGTGCCTGCCGTTATGGCACTCGTGACGGCGGCGCGCACCCACATCGTCTACCCCGTGGTCTACGCCTCGCTGCTGTCGCTCGACCCGCTCATGCTCACGGTGCTCTCGGCGCGTAACCTGCTCTACGTCGCGCTGCTCGGCTGGGCGGTGTGGCAGCTCATCGCGCTGTGTCGCCGACCGCGTGAGCTCGAGCCGGTGGCCGCTGTGTCTGCCTCTGAAGGAGCATCCTCATGATCGTCGCGTTCTCGGTGGCGCCCTCGGGCGGTTCGTCGACCGATTCGGTGCATGACGCGGTCGCCGCCGCGGTGCGCATCGTGCGCGAGTCGGGCCTGCCCAACCGCACCTCGTCGATGTTCACCGAGATCGAGGGGGAGTGGGACGAGGTGATGGATGTCGTCAAGCGCGCCACCCTCGCCGTGGCCGAACACGGCACGCGCGTGTCGCTCGTGCTCAAGGCCGACTATCGCCCGGGTCACACGGGCGAACTCGACGGCAAGGTTCAGCGACTCGAAGCCGCCCTCGAAGCCGGCCAGGGGGAGAGCGCGTGAGTGTCTCAACCGCGAGTGTGCCCATCATCGATGAGGCGACCGCCGCGGCCTACGCGCGCCAGCAGCGCGACCACGATGAGGCACACCGCCGCGCCCACGGGGGTGCCGAGCGCCGGCCGATGAGCCGCGGCCGCGTGTATGCCGCCCTGTTGGCCCTCGCTCTCGGTGGCTTTGGCATCGGTTCGACCGAGTTCGTCGCCATGGGGCTGCTGCCCGAGATCGCGCGCGACCTTTTGCCGGGCCTGTACGCCGCGAACTCAGAAGAAGCCATTGGCCAGTCGGGTTGGGTCATCACGGCCTACGCCCTCGGTGTCGTCATCGGCGCGCCGACGATCGCGGCCTTTGCGGGCCGCATGCCCCGCCGACGCCTGCTGTTGTGGCTCGCCGCCGCGTTCACGATCGGCACGGTCGCGTCGGCGACCCTCCCAACCTTCGAACTTGTCATTGCCGCGCGATTCATCTCGGGGCTGCCGCACGGCGCCTACTTTGGCGTGGCCGCGCTCGTCGCGGCGAGCCTCATGGGGCCGGGAAAGCGCGGGCAAGGCGTTGCGCTCGTGTTGAGCGGGCTCACAATCGCCACCGTCATCGGCGTGCCCGTCATCACCGCCGTCGGTCAGACGGCCGGGTGGCGAGCCGCCTACCTGCTCGTCGCCGCTCTTTTTGCTGCCACCTTCATCGCCGTGCGCATCCTCGTGCCGCGGCAACCCGGCGACGCCAACTCGACCGTGCGCACCGAGCTTGCGGCCTTCGGCAGCCTGCAGGTGTGGGTGGCCGTCGCCGTCGGCGCCATCGGCTTCGGCGGCTTCTTCGCGGTCTACAGCTACATCGCCCCCATGGTCATTGACTCGGCAGGGATGCCCGCCGCGGCCGTTCCGTGGGTGCTCGCGAGCACGGGCATCGGCATGACCATCGGCAACATCATGGGCGGTCGGCTCGCCGACGCCGGCACCGTGCGCGCGATGTTCATCGGCTTTGGAGGGCTCATTGCCGCCCTCTCGCTCGTCGGGCTCGCGGGAAGCCACCCGGCCGGACTCATCGCCGGCACCTTCCTCGTGGGCTTCATGGCCTCAGTGATCTCGCCCGTCGTGCAGACGCGATTGATGGATGTCGCGGGCAAGTCACAGACGCTCGCCGCGGCCCTCAACCACGCGGCCCTCAATGTCGGCAACGCTTTGGGCGCGTTTCTGGGTGGACTCGTGGTGGCCGCCGGCTGGGGCTACCTGACGCCCGCGTGGGTGGGATTGCTGCTCGCCCTCGGCGGCACGGTGCTCGCGGTCGTGAGCGTGGCGCTCGAGCGCCGTGCGGCGTTGCGCGGGTAAACCCGCCGACCGCGAGCCGACTGGCCTTAGAGGCCGCTGCCCCCGCCGGGAGCATCCACGAGAATGCCGTCGGTCAGTGCTTGCTTGCGCAAGGCGACCTTCGTGCCCACGTCGATGCCCGCAATGCGGTACTTCTCGCGAATGCGTTTGAGGTAGCTCTTGGCGGTCTCTTCAGAGATGCCGAGCTGGTACGCCACCGTCTTAACGGGCTCGCCCGCGCCGTAGAGCGCCATGACGCGACGCTCTTGAGCGCTGAGTCGAGGCGATCCCCCGACGTCGGCGGCGTTGAGAGCAAGATCAAGCTCGGCCGAAATGAACGACTCGCCGTTCTTGGCGGCGCGTATGGCTTCAACGATCATCCCCGCGTCTTCGCTCTTCACGAGGTAGCCAAGCGCGCCCGCGTTGAGGGCCTCACGCACGACGTTGGGCTCGCTGTAGGTGCTCATGAGCACGACGGGAACCGTCATCGACTTGAGCGTCTGAATCTTGAGCGAGACGGGAATGTTGTCTTTCAGATCGAGGTCGAGCAAGACGACATCGACCGGAAAAGCCGGGTGCGAGAGCAAGTCGGGCCACGTCGCGACGGCCGCGACCATCTCGATGTCGTCGGCTGCCTGGCGAATCCACTCGGTGAGTGCGCCGAGCAACATGCGGTGATCATCGACGAGCGCCAATCGAATGGGTGTCTGCGACATTGCGCTCACTCCTGCTCTCTCGGGTCGAGTCACTGAACGCGACCGGCGTCGACCGGGTTGTCGACAGTGCAGTCGAGTTCGATCACGACGGTATTGCTCGTGGTGCTGTCACTGTAGCGCCCGACCCGGTCGAGGGCCTC